>CAZBOB010000017.1:0-21315 GCA_964492995.1 uncultured Desulfobacteraceae bacterium
AATTAATTTTTTGAACATAACGCAGAGATTGGGCAAAAAGACCATTTATGGATGGGCACTAGTTGTTTTCTACCCTATTTCTTCTATAACCCCGGCAGCTATAAGCGGAAGCATAATTTCATGGTGGCCCGTTAAGTTAAACCCCTGCCCGCCCCTGGCAGTGGACCGGTTAACAACATTTGTAACAGGACGGTAATGTTTGATGAAATCCATGTTAACCGTAATGAAATTATCAAGATTATGACCCAAATTTCGGACAAGTGTAACCGCCTTTAAAAATACTTCCGGCAATATGACCGCAGATCCTACATTCAGGTAGACCCCCTCTTCAAGTGTGGCAATTACCGATGCAAACGTACGAAAATCCCTGTGGGTTGCAGCACCTGCTGCATTTGGATCAAACCCGGGATGCATATGGATAATGTCCGTTCCAAATGCTACATGTACCGTAACTGGAATACCCAGACGCGCGCCTGCAACCAGGATGCTTTGGTCCAAAAAGGGAAGGTCTTCTTCAATCATTGCCAGGCCGATGCTTTCACCAAGTCCGGAAGAATTTTGTCCGGCTTTATGAATGGCATCACTTAAAAAGGAATTTGTCTCATGGGCCATCCCAAAGCTGCCGTTACCGATGGATGCTTCGACATCTTCCGATGTCTGGCCGGCCATAGCAAGTTCCGAATCGTGAATAATACCGGCCCCGTTCATGCCAACGGCCGTGATAATTCTTCTCTCCATAAGGTCTATAACTACCGGGTTTAGCCCAACTTTAATAACATGTGCTCCCATGCCCAGAACTATGGTTTTTTTGTTTTTAAAGGCTGCTACAATTGAAGATATGACGGTCTTTATATCCGCCCCGGCAAGTACGTCTGGAAGACTGTCGAGGAATTCCTTAAAATAAGATCCCTTTTGCCAGGTTTTGGCAAAATCCGATGAAAATACCCTGCTTTTTCGTTCCGAGAGTGGGTATGTTTTTACTCGGCTTAAGTCTATTGGCTTAAATGTTTTTGCCATTAAATAACCAGTATTTTTAATAAATTGTAGAATTTCCGAGACGTTTATTTTTTGATTTTTTCCGGAAAAAGTGTCCGTTCCACAAGATCACATAAAATGTGTCCCAAAGTAATATGAACTTCCTGAATCCTAGCCGTTATGTCCGATTTTACGGCAAATACCAGATCCACACATTCGGCCAGCTCTCCGCCGCGACCGGTCAGCCCAATGGTAAACATTCCGATTTTACCGGCGGCATGAATTGCTTGGATTACATTTTTAGATTTGCCGCTGGTACTGATACCTATGGCGATATCGTCCTTTTTACCCAGCGCGTTTATCTGTTTGGAAAATATTTCACCAAAATTATAGTCATTTCCAATACTTGTGATTATAGATGTGTCGGTAGTCAAAGCAATAGCCGCAAGCGGCGGCCGTTCGATCTGAAACCGGTTTACGAATTCGGCTGCAATATGCTGGGCATCTGCAGCACTCCCTCCGTTACCAAAAATCAGGATCTTGTGACCGGAGGTTATGCAGGTAACAAGCATATCGACCCCTCTTAGAATTAGAGGGATGTTGTTTTTTATGAACTGGTCTTTGACCCTTATACTATCTTGAAGTGTATCCAGGATAATGTCTTTCATAGTTTATCCTACCGTTTCTATTCTGAATATGCAAGATACCCGGATCCTTTATTCTGAACCGTGACCCCGGTATCAAGCATTTTGCATTAATTTTTGTATCCTTTCTATCAATTTCTTGGCATCGTATCCCAGATCGTCTGCTTTTCGGAACTGTTCCAGTGCATCTTCAAGCTGATTTCTTTTAAGGTAAAGGTTGCCGAGCCTGTACCTGAACAGCCCGTTCTCAGGCGCAATATCAATACTCTGTTGACAGAATATTGCGGTAATTTCAGGGTTTTCACCTTTAAGATCAAACAGATATCCAATGGCAGAAAGAGATTCCGCGTCGTTCGGGTTCTGCCGGATGGCCTTTTTATACGCAGAAATCGCCTCATCTGTCAGGTTCATGGCAACACAGCACTCACCCAGGTAACGCAACGCAATTCCTGAGTCTGGATTAAGCCTGATCGCTTTTTCAAGATTTTTTTTCCCTTGTTCCGGCTTTCCCATTTCCAGGTAAAGTCTTCCGATTTGAAATGCAACCTCAAAAATATTTTCCTCTTTTCTGTCTGCATCAAGAAAGTATTCAAGGGCCTTATCCCGGTTATCCATTAACATGTTTGCCAGGCCAGCATTATACAAGGCCATGGCATCTTCAGGATCGATCCGGATTGTTTCTTCAAATTTTTCCAGGGCTTTAACATAATCGCCCAAAACACCGTAGCATACCCCCAGACTGTTATGGATATTTACATTTGATGGATCGAGCAAAAGTGCCGCCTTGAATTCCATGATAGCTCCGTCGATATCCCCTTTTTGATACAGGGTGTCTCCGCTTATGTTTAAGCTTACGGCATCAAATAAAACCATACTGTCAGGGCCGAAAAATGCAGCGTGGTCAAGGGCTTTACGCGCGTTATCAATGACCTGATTCTTATTGAAGTTAAGAGTGGGAAAGGAGGCAATGCCGATGGAAACGGTTTCATTGTGAAGTTCTGCCAGGCGGTTTTTTATTTTATCCGCAAGTTCCAGGGATGAAGTTTGGTAGTTCCCGGGGAAAAAACATCCGAACATATCGTGATCAAGCTGTCCCCACATTCCATTTTCGTTTTTGCATGTTTCGTCTATAGTTTTGACCATATCGACGAGAAATTTACTGCCGAAATCACTTGATATGGATTCGCCTTTATGATCTGAATCGTCAATTCTAATCACCATGGCCTCAAACTTGGTTGAAGAATCGAGTCCGGCCATGGCATGATGAATAAAACCTTCCCCGACAAGAATGTTCGGAAACGTTTTTGATACTGTGCTCAAGTCAACCCGAGATGTTTCCACAACCTTATCATCCTTTGGCGTAGGATCTGATTTACAGAAAAGAAACTGCTGGCTGGAGCTGCGGTGGTGAAATAATTCCGGCTTTTTGTGTGTCATGATCAGACCTTTCTCAGCATGTTGTCGAATGCTTTTTTAATAATCGGAAGTTCATCATCCTGTATGGTTCTCAAATCCATAATGAAGCGATTTT
Organism: uncultured Desulfobacteraceae bacterium; assembly: GCA_964492995.1. Taxonomy (GTDB): domain Bacteria; phylum Desulfobacterota; class Desulfobacteria; order Desulfobacterales; family UBA11574; genus S5133MH16. The sequence continues at coordinate 3,151 of CAZBOB010000017.1, forward strand.
CTTCTATCCTCCCGATTATGGGAATTTCGTTGCTGCGCATCTTTTTTTCCACGGCATTGGCAGAAATTCCTTTAACCTTGACTCCCACACCTTTACTGGGAAGTTTTAGAAGCGGAAACGCGCCGCCGCCCGGCCTGGAAAAAAGGTCGATAAGGTGTACGGACATGCGAGAATCACCAGTATTTTCAAGTAACTTGGCAAGTTCTTTCGCTCTTGCTTCAGTATGACCGAAAGGAAGGGTTATCATGCGTAACGTAGGAATGGAATCTATTTCCCTGTCTATATTTCTGTAATGTCGCAGAGTACTTTCAAGTGCGGCTAATGTCAGCTTGTCTATGCGAAGCGCCCGGGTAATGGGATTTTTCTTGATTCTGTCAATCCAATCATTTTTCCCGACGATAATACCGGCCTGGGGGCCTCCAAGGAGCTTATCTCCACTGAAAGTAACGACATCCACTCCGGCCGCCACTGATTCCTGGACCGTCGGCTCCTTTAACAGGCCGTATTTTGAAAAATCGACAAAAGAGCCACTGCCGAGATCTTCCATCACCGGAATCTGATATTTTGCACCCAGGTCGACCAGTTCCTCCAGCGAAACCTCAGTCGTAAAACCGACGATACTGTAATTGCTTTTATGGACCTTTAACAAAAGGCCCGTATCATGCTCGATGGCCTTTTCGTAGTCGTAAAAGTGGGTACGGTTTGTAGTCCCCACCTCCTTTAAAATAGCACCGCTTTTTGCCATCACATCGGGGATTCTGAATGACCCGCCGATTTCCACAAGTTCTCCCCGTGATACAATAACCTTTTTGTCCTTGGATAGGGTCTCTAAACAGAGGAACACGGCTCCTGCATTGTTATTAACCACCATGGCCGATTCAGCACCGCTTATTTCACATATGATATCTTCAACAATGCTGTATCTGGATCCGCGCATTCCTTTTGACAGATCGAATTCCAAATTGGAATATCTGCTTGCAATAGTCAAAAGATTTTCCACAGCATCTTTAGCAAGCAATGACCGGCCAAGGTTGGTATGGACAACAATTCCGGTGGCATTGACAACACGTTTTAGATTGAACGTCATCGCTTTTTTTACACTGTTTTTAATCTCCTCAAGAATAACGGAATCTGACAGTTTTGTTTCCGTTATACCCTGTTGGTCATCTATAATATTGGTCCGGAGTCTCTCAACCACAGAGCGAGTCGTGCCTACCAGAACAGATTTCGGAATGTTATTAAAGAAAGAATCTGCCTTTGAAAGTTCAAGGATATAATCGACTCCGGGAAGCATTCGCAAAAGAGCCTGCTGTTTTTCGGTAACATCCATTTCTTTTTCCAGAGCTTTCTTAATTAAATTTGCAATGAAAAAGTCATCTCGGTTTTTAACGTAAACTTCATACCATTTTAAAGTTATCTATTTCAATAGATTTATTTAACATGTAAAATACAGGTTAAAAAATCACTTTATGAATGGGAAATTATAAGCTATCAAGAATTTCAAAGAAAATATTTCACGGTTATACACGAAAGGCTGGTGTAACTTTGTCAAAAATCGCCTTTATCGTCAATCCCCATGCCGGGAACGGTGTAACGGGATTAAATTGGCCTTTTATTGAAGCTCTTGCCAGAGATCGGCTGGGTCATTTTGAGACTTATATGACGCAAAAACCGGGTGATGCTGCGATGTTCGCAAAAGCTGCCGTTGACAAAGAAGCCGGGCTTGTGGTCTGTATGGGGGGAGACGGTACGCTGAACGAAGTTATCAACGGCATCATGATGCATGAGGAATCCATAAGGTCAGATGTGACCCTCGGTTTTGTCCCCAATGGCACAGGCTGTGATTTCGCCAGAACCGTTCCAATACCACAAAACATGGAACATGCCTTAAATTTGATTGCAGCCGGCCCTGTCCGTAGCATAGACTTGGGAAAACTTTTTTTTCGGAATCACGAAGGTTGTGAATGTCTCCGCTATTTCCATAATATAACAAGTTTCGGTCTGGGGGGTGAAGTGGCTCAAAGGATCAACAGGACCTCAAAAGCGTTGGGCCCGTTTATTTCTTTTCTGTGGGCAACGCTCATATCCATTTTTCTATACGGTAAAAAACGGATACGGATTAGAATCGATAACGGTTTTGAACAGGAATTTAATATCTGGAACGTGGCCGTTGCAAATGGCCGGTACCATGGCGGCGGTATGCGGGTAGCCCCGGATGCATCGGTTTATGACGGCCTCTTGAACATAACGGTCATCGGAGATTTGACCATTCCTGAAATTTTTTTAAATCTCCCCAAGCTTTACAATGGCAAAATATATGATATTAACAAAGTCGTTATATTTACCGGGGAAAAAATAGAAGCGTCTTCGGATAAGCAGATACTCCTTGATGTTGATGGAGAGCAGCCCGGAATGATGCCGATTGTCATTCATATGGTTCCCGGTGCGTTGAAAATTATTACAACCTAACCGGGATAAACCGGAAAAGTGAAAAGTGAACTAAAGTTTGAAGTGAACTAAAGCCCGCCCTGGTGCGACTCGTTCATGTATATTGATATCGGCTATACATCATTGCAAACCTGCCTTTTTGAGTATAGAGTATTGGTGATCGGTCTGGGCCAGGGTTAAGGAGTCGCTACGCTCCGGCTGTTTATATTAAATTGTCAGAATTCCACAACTTTAGTCACTTTAGTTCACTTTAGTCACTTCACACTTAGTTGGCTGGTATAATTCAAAAACACTTCAAAATTATTTATGCAGGATTTAGGTGCAAATGTATAAACCAACCATGAAAAAAGCAAAAGATTATATCATTTTTCCCCTGGACGTTTCTTCCGTAAAAACTGCCAAACAATACGTTGAAACCCTTTCAGAATCAGTGGGCATGTTCAAAATAGGTCTGGAACTTTTTATTCGATCAGGGCCTGATATCATTGATTTCATAAAAACCTCCGGAGCAGCCGGGGTTTTTTTGGATTTGAAATTGCATGATATTCCGGCAACCGTCTCACGTGCCATGCAGAATATTGCCAACTTGGGCGTTGCATTTGCAACGGTTCATTGCGGAGAGACTTCCAGAATGCTTGAAGCTGCAGTTAAAGGCGGCAAGGACAAGGTTGCCGTACTGGGAGTTACGGTTTTAACCAGCGTCTTGAATGAAGATTTAGAATCTGCGGGGTTCAGGAAAATATTTTATGACGACCTGACAAGGCTTGTAATCAAAAGGGCGGCCATGGCAAAACAGGCGGGCTGTAAGGGTATCGTCTGCTCTGCCCTTGAAGTGAAAATGATAAAGGAAACATTCGGTCAAGATTTTATTGCGGTAACGCCGGGCATACGTCCCAGTTGGGATGCGGACGGTAAAAATGATCAGCGGCGGGTAACAACGCCGGCTCGGGCGGTTGAAGACGGATCCGATTATCTTGTAATCGGGCGGCCCATCAGGGATGCAAAGGATCCAAAGGATGCCGCTGTCCGCATTGCCGAAGAAATCGAAACCGTTCTTTAATTTCTTAATTTTGAATTTTGTGCTTTTTGTGGCAAATTTTTTTTCTTCTCGCCACAAAAGCACCAAGATTCACCCTGTTAAATAGTACTAAATTTCGCTTAGTATAGATATTCGATGGTATTTTTTAACAAAAATCGCTCCTGGTTTTTCAATATTTAACAGGGCAGGCTAAGAAAGAATAACAAAATAAAATCCTTCGTGTCTTTGTGCCTTGGTGGCAAATATTTCTTGGTTCCGGCTCAGGGTTTGAGGCAGCAATCGCCAGTTGGGCTGTTCAATCCACAACTGTTCCTCCTTGCATGGCAGCGAATGCCCTGGTTCTTGCAAGAATAATAATGTCTGCCATTTACTCCAAGACATGGATGTTTCTCTTTGCACACATATCCTTGAGGATCTTTGGCCATACTGAGACTTCGACTTCGCCGATATGGGCCGTTCGAAGCAGGTACATGTGGGTCCTGGACTCTCCGATACCGCCTCCGATGCTCAGAGGAATCTCATCATTGAGGATGGCCCGGTGATAGGGAAAATTGAGGAATTCTTCCTGGCCGGACATCTTTAGCTGGATTTTAAGCGTCTCCTTGGTGACCCGTATCCCCATGGACGTCAGTTCGTGGCGCCGTCTTGTTACCGGGTTCCACACCAGGATATCTCCGTTTAATCCATGATACTGTTCACCGCCCTTAACGATAGTCTCGGTAGCCCAGTCATCGTAATCCGCAGCTCGCATTTCATGGGGGTACCCATCCTTTAAAGGCCAACCAATACCGATAATGAAGATCGCCGGGGATTTTTCCATAAGGATCCGAGTCTCTCGTTTCTTCCGCGGCAGGTCCGGGTACCAATCCAGCATTTCTTCGGCATGAACAAATGTGAGCTGCTCAGGAAAGTCGGGGTATTTATCTGTCTTTAACCGGGGGAACCTTTCCTGAGCCATCTTGCCCGCACCCCGGATAACCTTCCAGAGCTTTTTAACGATATCTTCGAGAAAGTCAAGGTTGCGGTCGTTCTCGGTTATGGCCAGCTCCCAGTCCCACTGGTCTACATACGCGCTGTGATCGTGGTCCAGAAAATAGTCTTTGCGAACCGCTTTCATGTCAGTACATATGCCTTCACCCACATCACAGCTAAACTGTTTGAGAGCCATGCGCTTCCACTTTGTAGCTGCCTGAACAACCTGGGCGTGTATGGGTTTATTGAGTCCAAGCCCACAGGTAAACTCCACGGGTGTTCGCGAGCCGTCACGATCCAGGTAATCATTCACACCGCTATCGCGGTCAACGATCAGGGGTACCTGCACCATTTGCAAATTAAGTTCCTTACACAGATTCTCTTCAATGTACTTCTTCACTGCAAAGACAGCTTTCATTCTTTCTTTTGGAGAAAGCAAAGGTTCGTAGTCTGTGGGTAGCGTCTTTTCCAAGTCATCATAGTTCCCGATACCAGGCCCGGCTAGGTCTGCTTTTTTGTCCGTCATTGGCTTTCCCTTTATTTTATTTTGGCAATGTCCGTTAGTGTTTCCCGGATTTTCTCATATCCGGATCATTTATCACCTGAATTTTGAAGTGGCATTTCTATACATCAACTGAAAATCAACCTCAAGGCTTTTTGACCGAAACATCAAGGCTAACGAGTTTGAAACTCAGCAACAATTTGATTTAAAGCTTCATTAAATTCATTGGGTTTAACTTGTGCGACAAAATGACCCACACCATGAATTAGGACTACGCTTTCATGTAAAGCTATTTCTTTACCCGTTGGCGCCCCATTTATATTGCGCAACTTTTTAGAGTAGTTATCTAAATCGGATGGGACATTCTTCCCATTCCATCTGAATATTTCATACATTGCACTGATTCCCATTTCCTGATCGGCAACAGACATTTGTGTCACAATCGACGTTATTAAATCTGGGTCGGCTTCTGGGGTAAACATAGAGCGCACCAATTGTTCTGATGCGGCTTTGAAATCATTTTTGAATGGTTTCACAAAGTCATCGATTTCTTCTTCAGATTTAGGATATTCGAATGGAGTATAGAATGTATCAACGCCAACAACTCCTATCACTTTATCACCAATTAGCTTGGCTGCCTCAATCGATACGGGACCTCCCATAGAGTGACCAACCAAAATAACATTACCACCATCTATTTCATTAACAACCGCTGCAACATCTTTCCCAAACGCTTGCATGGTATATTTTTTACGCTTGCTATTAGAAAGTCCATGACCAGCCAAATCTAACCACACCACCTTATGTTTTTTTGAAAAATACTCAATCTGGGGTTTCCAGAATTCATGATTGCATGTCCAGCAATGCACAAAAATGATAGTAACCTCCCCTTGGCCATGAACACCATAGGTGATAGAGCTCCCATCATTTGATTTTACTGTTAATACATTTTGCTTTGTTAAGTTTTGTACAGAACTGCACCCGGCAATTAAAGCAATCCCGAGCATGAAAGCGAATGCGGTCGAAATATTTGCTGCTGTCATTTCATCTCCTTATTTTTTTCTAAAATAGCAACATTGACTATACCTACACATAATCAGGTGAGTAGCGGCAGCTTGAAACTGGAGAATTTAAAACTGTTTTTGAAATCAGAAAAGTCTGAATTGTTTTAACCGCGAAATAATTGCCGTCTGGTCCCCCCCTTCATATAGACCTGCATTGTTGTGGGGAATATGGCAGGCACCGGCATCCGACAGTAAATGGACTGCTAAACGAGCAATTTCTTTCGGTGTTCCAATCTGTTTCAATGGAAAGACACTGCCCAGCGAACCAGAGTGGCCAGTACAAACGTGGCTGTTAGTCCGCACAAGCAAAGTGCGGCGAACCACAGCCATTGCTTTTGCTTTTCAGTAAAGGGTTTCATCAGACGTCTTACCTCGAAACACATAATAACTGTATGCCACATAACCGAGAATCAAGGGAAGCATCACAGCGGTCCCGACAAGCAGCAACGACTGGGATTCCGGCGCGGCGGCGGCCTGACGAAAGGATACTTTAAATGGAACCATCCATGGCCATAAACTGATTCCCAATCCCATATAACCCGTCAGAAACACACCGATACTCAAGAAAAAGGATACATACTCCTTTCCTTTATGTAAGCCCCGCCAGATCATTACAAACATCACGAAGGTGGATAAGGGGATGGGCAAAAGATAAAACGTATTCGGTAAACTGAACCACAGCGCTTTCACATCGGAGTTCATCATGGTCATGCTGATGCTGACAAGCCCCAGAAATATGCCGACATAGCCCAACACATATCCTGCGCACTTTCGTGCCCAGTCCTGGGTGATACCATCGGTCTTCATAACCAGCCAGGTGGCGCCCAACAATGCATAACCAAACACCAACGCCATACCCACCATGACACTGTAGGCATTGATCCAGTCAAAGGCACCACCGGCAAAGCTGCGTCCCTGAACCTTTACACCCTGGACAAATGCTCCCAGTACCATGCCCTGCATGAACGTCGCCGCAAGAGATCCGAAGTGAAAAGAATAGTCCCAGATTCTGCGCGATCTTCCGGTGGCCTTGAACCGAAACTCAAATGCAACACCTCGGAAGATCAACCCGAGCAGCATCAGTATGACCGGCATGTAGAGCGCCGGCATCAATATCGCATATGCCAGGGGAAAAGCGGCAAGAAGACCGCCGACGCCGAAGACCAGCCATGTTTCGTTGCCGTCCCAGAAAGGTGCAATGGAGTTCATCATGCGATTCCGGCAGCTATCCGAGGGTGCAAAAGGAAACAAGATGCCCACCCCCAGGTCAAATCCATCCAGCAGGACATACAGAAAGACGGCCGTGGCAATGAGGCCATACCAGATCAACGGTAAATCCACGAAGCTCTCGAGACTAAACATGCTTTCCTCCTGCTTCAGAAGCCAGATCTGTCAAAAGCGGCGGCTCTTTTACGCCATGTGTACCGTATGCTTTTTCCAGAACACCCGGTCCTTTGCCGATCAGCCTTAAAATGTAATAGCTTCCTGCACCAAACACAAAAACATAACTGAAAATAAACGCCAGAAGAGACAGTGCAACCTGGAAACCCATTACCGGCGATACCGCCTCTGCGGTGCGCATAACGCCATAGACTATATAGGGTTGTCGTCCGATTTCCGTGACAAACCAACCGGCAAGCACGGCAACAAATCCCGACGGGGTCATGGCCATACACCAGAGTTGAAACCACCGTTTGCTGAACAATTGTTTACGCAAAAAAAGGACTGCAGCAGTCACACCGGTAAAAACCATCAACACACCCATGCCGACCATAATTCGAAATGACCAGAATACCCAGGCAACGGGCGGACGTTCGTCTTTTGCCCATTCTTTTAAACCCTTTACCTCGCCATTGAGGTCATGCGTTAAAATCAGACTCGATAATTTAGGAATTTCAATGGCGTATTTGGTTTTTTCTTCCTCTTGATCCGGCCATCCAAACAGCTTCAATGGAGCGCCTTGTTTTGTCTCCCAGATACCTTCCATGGCAGCCACTTTGACCGGCTGGTGTTCCAGTGTATTCAGTCCGTGCAGATCACCCATCACCGCCTGAATTGGAGCGACAAATATCCCCATAATCATTGCCATTCCCAGCATCACCCTGGCGTGTTTTACATGTCGATTGCGCCAGAGATAATACGCGCCGATCCCGCCGACGACAAATGCCGTGGTTAAGTAGGATGCGGTGACCATATGTAGTAAACGGTAGGGAAAAGAAGGATTGAAAATGATTTTTAGCCAGTCGGTGGGGTATAGCAGGCCGTTAGCCCCCAATCGGTATCCCTGGGGTGTCTGCATCCAGCTATTGGCCGAAAGAATCCAGAATGCCGAAATCAGTGTTCCTAAGGCAACAATGATGGTAGCGGCAAAATGCATTTTTGGACTTACGCGATTCCAGCCAAAGAGCATCACCCCCAAAAATGAGGCCTCTAAAAAAAATGCGGTGAGCACTTCGTAGCCCAGCAGTGGTCCCAGCACATTACCGGCCCGATCAGAAAAGACCGACCAGTTGGTGCCGAACTGAAATGACATCACCACGCCGGACACCACCCCCATGCCAAATGTTACGGCAAATATTTTGACCCACATGCGATAGACTTCTTTATAGACCGTGTTGCCGGTTTTTAACCATCGCCACTCCAATACAGCCAACCAGCTTGCAAGCCCGATGGTAAAGGCCGGAAAAATAATATGAAACGATACGGTAAAGGCAAACTGTATGCGCGCCAGTAAGACAGGATCAAATTTTTCTATCATCAGTACACCTTATTATTATTATTATTAAGTTCAATAAGAAAGTAATGAATACCTGACATTTGTCAAGCTTATTTGTTTGTTAAAGATACACTATGAAACACTGAAAGTAATCAGGCGGAGATATTGTCGCCATAAAGTTACTGCTTATGTTCTCTTTAAAACAACCTATCCCGAATATTTCATGAAAATTTTAGAGAGGCCTTTTTATTAGTAATGAAAACCGTTTGTTATTTACAATTTTGCTTCTAGTTGTAAGGTCACAGTTTGTACCAAAAATTTTCTTGTTCAATTTCTCAAAAATTTTATCCGCTTAGGGAGAATTTCACCCTACGGGTTATAACCAACGGTAATCTTCAATAAAATTAAAAAAAAGTTCGTGCTGCAAGTGTATGATACATTGTCTCATGATACACAATTGTATCATACAAACAGTTTCGACACAATCGCCTCTAAAATTTATTAAGCAATATTATGATGTTATACATTATTTTTATATTGGTATGGTTATTGCTTATTTGTACATTAAGTTTCTATTGTTTTAATAGAAGTATGATTACTCATTAATTCAAAAAGATTAAAAGGAGGATGTCATGGACGTAAAAGATTATTGTTCAAACGTGGACATGGAACTTACGGTGTGGAAAGCAAAAATTTTTGACGCAATTCGTAAAGCCGATAAGGGACGAAATTGATGGTGTCAGGGGCAACTTAACCAATACGTATGACGAAGTCATCGATTACATCGGTGGAAGAGCCGCGCCTGTAGACGTACCGGGATAGGCTTAAATAAAATCATTGCACTTGTATTTTAAGGCTAAAGCCCTTCTTGTTCACTGTCCGATAACCTCTCTTTGTGAGGTTATCGGACTTTCTTTAAAGTCAGCATCCTGTTTATTTAGGGCTGTAAAGAAATATCTAGTGGACATACGACCTAAATCTTGAGTTGCACCTGAATTTTGTACGAGTCGGAAAACTCGGTGAATTAGGAGGTGTTTCAATGAAAACATGTAATTTGTCTGATTTTATGAAAGCACTGACTCCCTGGCTTGACGATGATTATATTCGTAAGGTCTGCTTGGATGAAAACGGCCATTTTGTATTGCTGTTCATGGATGGCGTAAAAAATGTGTACAACATTGAAGATTGTGAAAAATCCCAACTAAATTCGATACTTGAAGACCTGAAAAAGAAAGGTGTCCCCGTCGAATTTTCCGTATAAGTATTCTTGTGAATGTTTGATACAAATTGCATTCAAATGCCCAAACATACGCATCGGAAAATTAAACCCTAATTGATCGTAAACAAAATAGGAAAAATATTTGATGTGTTGGCCTTGTCAGCGGTATGTGCAGGGACGGGTCGTTCAAAAGAACCTTTGCTAGAAAGACCCTATTTTTTGTCATCTGGCCGGAGACCCGTAAGTTGAAGAAAGAAAGAAGGAATCAACACTATTCATCGCATTCCCGATTTATTTGGATGGGGATTGCTCTTGGCGCAGTCTTCTGGATGTTAGAGGCGGCCGTGCATGTGCTCGTGTTCCATGATGTGGGCTTTTTTGAACAGGTTTTCAGTCCAGAACCCCATGAGGTCTGGATGCGCTTAACGATTGTGGCCATGTTTATCGGTTTTGGGATTTATTCCCAATGGATTGTTACTGCCCGCTGGCGCGCCGAAAGGGCAGCGATACTCGCCAATACGGAACTCACGCAGATTTTTGATACAGCTGCCGATGCCATGCGAGTGGTTGATAGGGACTTTAATATACTTCGTGTGAATGAGACCTTTTCGGCGCTTTCGGGCATTGCTAAGGAAGAAGCAGTGGGCAACAAATGCCATGAGGTGTTTTGGGGTGCTTTATGTCATACCCAAGACTGTCCGTTGAACCGCATTCTCGATAATGCAGATCGCGTGGAATTTGATTCGGAAAAGGTGCGAAAAGATGGCGTTAAAATCCCCTGCATTGTTACCGCGACACCCTTTAGAGGACCTGAGGGAGAACTCATTGGCATTGTTGAGGATTTTAAAGATATTTCAGAACGAAAAAAATCTGAGCAGGAACTCATGCAGTCGCACGAACGGTTGCGTGACTTAGCGTCACACCTCCAGGTTGTCCGGGAAGAAGAGAGGGCCCTCATTGCTCGCGAGATTCACGACGAGTTGGGCCAGGCATTGACAGCCCTGAAAATGGACGTACACTGGTTACGTCACCGGCTACCCGGGGAAAAACAATCGTTGATTGACAAAACCAATGTCATGTCGAAGCTCATCAACAGAACGGTTCAATCAGTGAGAAGGATTTATGCAGAATTGAGACCCGGATTGCTGGATGATTTCGGTCTTTCGGCAGCCATAGAATGGGAGGCTGGAGAATTCTCAAAAAGGACGGACATTGAATGTGAAATCCTCTCAGATCCTAAAGACATGGTTTTGCCTCAGGGGCTTTCTACAGCAATTTTTCGCATATTTCAGGAAACGCTCACCAATATTACACGCCACGCAAATGCGACGAAGGTCCAGATCATCCTTATGAAGAACGCGGACAGGTTGAAGATGCGTGTCAGCGACAATGGGAAAGGGATTGAAGACCAGGAGATCTTGGATCCAAAATCATTCGGGATTATAGGGATGCGGGAACGGATGCATTATCTGGGCGGCAACTTGAGCATCAGCGGCAACAGTAACGGGACCACTGTGGAGGTAACCATCCCTATCGACCAAAAAGGAGACGTTGATGATAAAGATACTAATCGCGGATGACCATGCCATAGTTCGTGAAGGCCTAAAACAAATTGTGGCGGATACTTCCGACATGGTTGTTGCCGGGGAAGCGGTGGATGGCCAGGAAGTTTTGGAGCAGGTCCGAAAAGAGGATTGGGATCTGATTCTCTTGGACATTTCCATGCCCGGCAGGGGCGGAATTGATACCTTGAAGGAATTGAAGATTGAAAAGCCGAAACTCCCCGTTCTCGTGCTCAGCATGTACCCTGAAGAGCAGTATGCAGTTCGTGCATTGAAGGCGGGGGCATCCGGATATTTGACAAAAGAGAGCGCTCCGGAGGAGTTAATTGAGGCCATACGAAAGGTTTCCCAAGGGCGGAAATACATCAGCGCGGCCCTCGCTGAAAGCCTGGTATTCCATGTAGGGACGAATTCTGAGAAGCCGCTCCATGAAACCCTTTCCAATCGCGAATATCAGGTTATGCTCATGCTTGCCTCGGGGAAAACCGTAAAAGAGGTTGCAAATGATCTGTCACTCAGTGTTAAAACCATTAGCACAAATCGTGTGCGTGCCCTGAGAAAGATGGGAATGAAAAACAACGCCGAAATAACCTATTATGCCATAAAACATGGGCTGGTGAAATAGGGTCTTGCGAAGAGCTACCCAAGTTGCCTTCAAGACTGCATGTTTGTAGGACAAACACTGACAGCGGAAAAGGCAAAAATCCTACAAAAAAAAGCGCATCTGTCTGATTCACATTGGCTTTCCAAACGTTATAATGTCAAGCATATGGCATCCATTCCATAGCGGCTTATCAATAACCAACAAAACCTAATTAAGGAGAAAAAACGATGTTAAGAAAAACCAAAACCGTTTGTTTGCCCGTGTTGTGTTGCATGGCCCTTGCCCTGGTGTTTTTCCAGGCCCCTCCTGAATGTCATGGCTTTGAGATTGGGATTGAAGTAGCGCCAAATACGCTCAACATCCAAAGCCAAAGCCAAGTTGTTACCGTTCACACTACTATCAAATATGGTGCGGTAGACCACGACAACGTATATCTGAATGGCATAGAGATCAGTAGCTGGAAAGCCGACAGCCGTGGCTACTTCGTTGCAAAATTCGTGATGAGTGAAGTCAAAGCTCTTGCTGATAGCGGGGACTTGACTGTTCCTGGTGAGAATGAACTTACATTAGTGGGTTACACCACAGACGGTGTGGAATTCACAGGAGCACAAACCATAACGGTAATAGACATTGAACCCGCAGGAGCAGGGGGAAAATAGGCGGTCGGTTAACCATGGCCTATGTGGCCTTCCTGAAAAGCAAAAAGGCTCCAGCACTAAATAATTACACGCTCTATAGGTTTCCCAACGTAAAAGGGAAGTGGAACTATTTTCCACTTCCCTTTTTATTTTTGCCGACACGGGCTCGCGGCCTGCCTCTGATATGAACCAAGTTATGATTGGTGTCAAACCTTGATCCTTGATTAAAGTAGTATAAAATACAGATAAGCGTTCACAGGTTCACAGGTTCAAAAGTTCAGGGTTCAGGGTTCAGGGTTCAGGGCCTTACCAATTTTTCTTATTTTTTTATTTCGGGAATTTTAATTGCCGTTAGACGGGTATTATAATTGATGCTGATCACAAATATGGCAACAATTTAAGAGTCGGGAAATTCAATGTCTCTTGTCCAACACCTCAAAAGCTTTTCCCGCCTGCGGACATATAAAAGTGTGATAGGACGGACTTGACTTGATAATTACAATCTATGATATTTGTAATAAGGTAGAATTTGTTATACTGATAAGCAATCTATAACCCTAAATGATCGAAAGTCGAGGGTGCCCCAGATTCAAGGCATCAAGGACAAAGCCGTAGTAGTCTACTGCGAGTCCTTGATAACGAAGAAGATGGGGTGTCATCGGCTTTCCTGAAAGGTAAACAAAATGGGATTTTTTTATAAATTTTATATCTCATTTATAGTCGTGTTACGAAAATTCATCTAACCCTACTAAAATGCTAAGTAAATCAGATAAATAATATATTTTTCCCATTTTGTTTACGATCAATTAGGGTATAATTAAGTAGCTTATAATTGACGCAAAGTTAATGGAGTGTCTACTCAATTCAGGGAGTAAAGAATAATGGAAACTGATCGGGTTCGGCTCAGATTGTATTTAGTTATGTTCACAGTGTTGCTGTTTGTTGGAATCTTAGGCTTCATGTTCATCGAGAAGCTGTCATTAGTGGATTCGATTTATTTCTCCGTTGTTACTATGGCCACCGTAGGATATGGCGATATTCATCCCCAATCCGCTGTCGGCAAGATTTTGGCACTGATACTAATTGTCGGCGGGGTTGGAACTTTCCTCGGCGTAGTGGCTAGCATCACCGATATATTTCTTAAACGCCGGGAAGAATCATTTCGACGGCAAAAGCTCAACATGGTGGCCGGATTATTTTTCAGTGAGCTGGGAACCGGGCTTCTGAGACAGTTTGCACAGCTCGATCCAAAAATAGATATGCTTCACCAGATTCTGAAAGTTTCGAATGAATGGAAAAACGAAGACTTCCATAAGGCTAAGAAGAGTTTGGAAGAACACCGCTTTGTCATTGATTCACGGCGTGGAGACCTTCTAAAAATGAGGGAATATCTCCAGAACCGAGCCGGCTGTCTTTTGAGAATGCTGGAAAACCCAACTCTTCAGGAACATGGAAATTTTCCTGATTTGCTCCGCGCTGTATTCCATCTTCGGGATGAACTTTTGAACCGGGTGGATCTATCTGAAATTCCGGACACTGATCGGCAACACTTGGAGGGGGATATCCTCCGGATTTACAAGCTGTTGGTCTTAGAATGGCTATCCCACATGCGTTATTTGAAAGATAATTATGATTATCTGCTCTCGCTGGCTTTGCGTGTCAATCCTTTTGATCCAGAGGCAAGCCCTGTTATCAGGAACTCGTGATAGCAAGCCATCGGAGTCTTTCTCACGAATACACATCCGATATAACGGCTATTAGTTCTCTGTAACAATGGTATATAAAAAAGCGGATTATCAATAGACGTTTTTCGTATATATATAAGACGCTTCATTGTGTTATTTGTTTTGACAGATAATCAGCACTTACTATATAAAATCAAGAATAATTTAACGTCTTGGAAATTCTACAATTTATTGAAAATTAATGCAGTGTCCTATCAAGAATTGATTGTAAAACTATCAAATGAACACAGAGAACTGCAAAACCCATACATAAGGTATATCTCCGACCGATATTTATAAAAAATTCTATAACAAGCGGCCAAATTCTTATGAGTAGCTTTCTGAAAATTATTCATTTTTTGATCCTATTTTTTATTGTCATTCCCGGAATTGTTTTTGCCGGCTGATATATTAGGAGTCCTACAAGCGATCAAAGGTTTTGACAAGTTCGAAATTCGTGAGGTAATCTCAATCTGAACTTTAGCGTTTATTATTTTCTTATTACGATAGCGCATGGCTTTGGAACGTTAATTCATAAATATCAATAAGTTCGCGAGGCCCGACCCCGGTTAGCGTTGCATAATATCTTGCGTAAACATGACAGCATATTAGTTGTAATGTGCTAAATATAGGAGTATTAATAATGGTAGATCAGAAATGGTTAACAACTTCTGCCGGCGTAAAAATGCCACGGATTATTTATGGCACGGCCTGGAAAAAGGACCGCACGGCAGATCTTGTTGTGAAAGCCATCCAGGCAGGATTTAGGGGGATTGATACCGCTTGTCAACCGAAACACTATAACGAGCCACTGGTAGGAGCAGCGCTTCACAGACTGAAAGACCATGGTATCGAACGTGAGGCCTTGTTCCTACAAACCAAATTCACCCCACTTTCTGGTCAGGATCTAAGACAAGTGCCATACGATAAAAATTCCCCTGTTGAGTTGCAGGTCGCCCAATCCTTTGAGGCATCGAAAAAAAACCTACAAACAGAATATGTAGATTCTCTAGTACTTCATTCACCAATGGCACCCCACGCGCTTTTGATGAAAGTATGGAACGCAATGGAAAAAATTCAAAAGACTGGTGGAGCTCGTCAGTTGGGAATCAGCAACTGTTACGATACTGAAGTGATTAGCTCACTCTATGCCGATGCCAACGTGAAGCCAGCAGTTGTACAAAATCGGTTTTATCAGGAAACGTGGTATGATGCAGACTTGCGTCACTGGTGCTCTAATCATGGAGTTATTTACCAGAGTTTTTGGACCCTTACTGCAAATCCTCATATTCTAGCCAGCAATACCCTTCGAACCATTGCTCAGAAGTATAAAAAAACTGAAGCGCAAATCTTTTTTCGATATCTCAGTCAATCTGGTATTGTGCCTCTTACCGGAACGTCTTCTGAGCAGCACATGAGGGAAGACCTCAGCATCTTTGATTTTGAGCTCTCTTCTGAGGATTTAAAGAATGTGAGTCTCCTACTATATTAGATAGTTGACTAAATGTTGACCAAAAATCAAATTCTGAACCTATTCAAAACCTCAAAATCGATGGATTGCTTCTCAAAGATTTTTCATATATTGATTCACAGACAAGCTGATATTTCGATTTTTAATAAAAAAACTATTTTTTTATTTTTTGCAGGTCATTCTCTGGCTAAAGAGAAACCCTGAGGCAGAGGCTCTTCATAATCTTGGGCTTTGATATGAAAAAACGTATTTTTAAAGTATTTGGTCTTGGGCAGTGTTGCTTAGACTATATCGGAAAAATAGCTTCTTATCCTCCACCTGATACAAAGTGTGAGTTTTCCGACTTGGTCATACAAGGTGGCGGCCCGGTCGCTACAGCCATGGTTGCCCTTGCAAGGTGGGGTGTTTCGTGTGCTTTCGCCGGTGTAGTTGGAAATGACCAGTTTGGTGACATGATAAAGTCATCACTGGATGAGGAAAAAATAGATACCAGTGGTATCCTTGTCAGGAATGGCTTTGAATCTCAATTTGCCTTTATTGTGGCTGAACATAGTTTGGGAAGGCGAACGATTTTTTGGCGAAGACCTACAGGGCCCTCTTTAAGCCCTGAAGAGATAGATTACCGTATTATACACAATGCCAAGGTTTTCCATACCGATGGAATCTTTACCGAGGCATCCCTTGCTGCATGCAAAGTAGCTAAGGAGGCAGGTGTTCAGGTTGTAGTGGATGCGGGTTCTCTCAGAGAAGGTATGCTTGAGCTTGCTCGGTTGAGCGATTATTTTCTGGCCTCTGAAACATTCGCAAAAGCTTTTATTAGTGATGACAAACCGCTGGATGCCTGTATTAAGCTGGCGGAAATAGGTCCCAATGTTGTTGGTGTAACATTAGGGCCAAAGGGTTATATAGCCTTGGATAGGGGTAGGATTATAGAGCGGCCTGCATATCCTGTGGAAGCGGTAGATACCACGGGATGTGGCGATGTATTTCACGCGGGCTTTATTTATGGCTTGCTTGAGAATTGGAATGTTGACAAATGTTTTGATTTTGCTGCATGGGCCGGTGCCATGGTCAGCCTTAGATTAGGGGGACGTGCCGGAATCCCAACCCTTGAAGACTGGAATCAAAATGGGATCAACGCCGATAATTTGAGGAAATTGTGTTAGTTTTAAAATTGTAGTTCAAGTTATGAAGTAAAATAAATAAAAACGATAGTCATCAGTCCTGCTGCAAAAGGGGTCATAAGCCATCCCACGGCGATTTTTACCAGCATCTTTGGATTGACCGTCCTAAGACCACCCACGATGCCTACACCCACCACTGCTCCGACAACAGCCTGAGACGATGAGACGGGGACCCCGATCTGGGTAAAAAGATGAAGGGTCAGCGCTTCGGCCAAGACCGTCACCAGGGCCGTAAAAGGGTCTAAGGGGACAATGCCTTTACCAACCGTAATTATGACTTTTTTGCCGTAAGTGAGTGTACCCGAAGCAATACTGAGTCCTCCGATGAAAGCGGCCATTTGACAGGATAGGAGACCCGATCCCACATATATGCCGGTCACATTCGCCACGTTGTTGGCTCCTAGGGAATAGGCCCCGTAGCACCCTGCCACAATAATGCCGACGCTGTAGATCGTGTTTCGATACGTAAGACTCGGAATCGTCTTATCAAAGATAAACTTGAGGCCATGGTAAAGCAGGTATCCAAAAATCATTCCACCGATGGGTGTCAGAATCCAGCATGCGACGATCTTGATCAGCTTGGAAAAATCCGCTGAACCCGATAAAATTCCGGCCCCTATTACGGCGCCGATAATGGCTTGGGAAGTAGAAGCGGGAATCGCAAAGTAAGTAAGAATCGTCATGGTGATAGCGGCGGCGAGGGCACATAAAAAGGCCTCGATGGAAACCAGTCGAGAAAGGTCGCTGACAATTCTCATACATTTGGACCCCTCAATAATGGAACCTATCAAGACAAAGATCGCTGTCAAAAGAATGGCTGTTTGGTATTTTACAATACCGGTTGTGATACCTGTTCCAAAGATATTTGCAGAATCATTGGCACCCAAGCTCCAGCCCAGAAAAATACCGCTTATGACCTTCCACACAAAAACACTCCGTTATTTCTCCTATCATAACACTATTATTAACTCACTTCATGCTTACGTGGATGACCTGGAGGTGATCGCTTGCATCCTCAATGA
>CAZBOB010000017.1:21415-53986 GCA_964492995.1 uncultured Desulfobacteraceae bacterium
ACTCACTTCATGCTTACGTGGATGACCTGGAGGTGATCGCTTGCATCCTCAATGACGTCGCTGATGGAGGTCAGGCAGGAAAGAAATTGGGACAGGATTTCACCTTCCCAAAAATTTGTTATCTCTATCTTTCGTGCATCTCGAATCAGATCGAGTTTGATATCGTCAATTTTTTTTTCATAAATCCGTATAGCCAGAATTTTTTCTCTAAGATCCTCACCCTTCAACATGGACTCAAAGGTGATCAATAGCATCTCGCAGATGCGGCGGTTCAGGAAAGCAACCTGGATACACTCGCCTCTCAGTTGCTCAGGAAGCTTTAAATCCAAATATCTGTATCCGGTGTCCTCAAGCAGATCAAAGATGTTGTCGACAATTTCAACGAATTTACAAAGATCCGGTCTGAGATAGGGCAAAAAGGCCCCTTCATAAATTCTCGATATGATATCCCTTCGGATGCTATCGCCCGCCCGTTCAATATCCATGACCTGTCGCATGAGGCTCAGATTGTCTGTTTCAAGGGCCGTCTTGAAGAAACCGCAGGCAGTACAGAGGAGCTTAATTTGTTTCGTGATGTCCCCAATGACCTCTTTTTCTTTCTTGCCCCTGGAAAATACCTTTTCAAGAAACATATTCCCCTCTTGCCTTTGCGATGATGGTAGCGGACATGACATCCATTAACGCCACCAAACCGATGATCCGATCCTGATCACAAACAAAGGCCCTTGCGATATTGGATTCTTCCATAATTTTGGCAACTTCCTTAAAATCCATATTCTGATCAATGGCTACAATGGGTTTTGAGGCGATTTTCGACACAATGATATTCTTTGGATCGATTCCCTTGGCCAGCACTTTAAAGACCACATCCCTTGCTGTAATTACTCCGTATTCTATTTCTTTGCCGGGAAATCGAATCAGCAGAGAACGGATCCTTCTGTTTACCATCCTTTCAATGCCATAGTAGACTGATCTTTTATGGTCAATAGATTCGATATTGGTTGTCATAAATTCTTTAACTTTCATCCGTAAAGCCCCCTGCCCGATTGAAAAGACGTCGTTTTTTTAAGAACCGTTGTGCAATAACTATAACCCTAATTGATCGTAAACAAAATAGGAAAAATATTTGCCTCGAATCTGCCTGCCCTGTGAAATGCTTGCCCAATGAAATGTTTACCCCGTTAAATTCGCAGACCATCTAACTGGGGCAGCGCCTATATCATCGGAGCGAAGCCTATTTCACCGGGGGGCATCCTCGACTTTCGCTCATTTAGGGTATAACATTTCATAAGGCTTCCGAATTTAGTGCAAGAAATGAAAATATTGAGCGAACGGAAACATGAGCTTTCAAATATCGAAGGTCAAATTTATTGTCAACAGCGATTTTTCGGGATATTAGGAACATCCTTTTCCTCTAATTCACCTTCTTCAAAGATATTTTTCAGGTGAAGTGTAATGTTTTGGGGTGTTGTCTGGAAAAGCTCCGCCATCAACTTTTGGGTCAACCAGACGGTTTCATCTTCAAGACGAACCTCAATTTTTGTATCGCCGCTTTCGGTTTGATAAATAAGAAGCTGTGTATAAGGTTTTTGAGGCAGGTGTTTAGCCATCATTATACAGAAACTGAATATTTAAATGGTACAGACCCGGTAATCGATAGAATCTGTATGCAATCAGAGCCAAGCTCAAATCTGTCAGACATATCACAGGATTTCCGGCCGGCTGATATATTAGGAGTCCCACAAGGGATCAAAGGTTTTGACAAGTCAGATTTTTGTGAGGTATTCTTAATGGATTACGACAAGTGTCAGGGATACGGTGATTGTGCGAACGCATGCCCGTCAGAAGTTTACGAACTAACAGATGGTAAGACAGTCCCGGTCAATATAAATGAGTGTGCTGAATGCTGCACTTGTGTTGAGACCTGTCCGGAAGGAGCGATCGATCACAGCGCCTGCGAATAAAAGAAATTCGTCTCTAATGGATACAACTTTAATCAACACCAAAGTAGACCTTGCGATTTAACAGGTTCTGGATACGCCCCTCTATATTGCTGATATAATACAGGAAATGCATGATGTTTATACATTGCGTTTTCAGGGAAATACCTTGTGCCGGTTTGTCTACCGGCCCGGCCAGTTCTGCATTCTTATATTGAACATAAACGGCAAAAATTAACCGGGAGATTCTCGAGATGTTTACGCCTGATATTAATGAGCTGAAATCTATGTATGTAAACCTCCTGGCTTCATGGACACAGCCAAAAAAATTCTGACTGAACCGATTTTGGGGCAACCGTTCAAATTATCCAACCTTTATTTTGTTAGCATTGAAGATCCCCGCCCAAAGGGCGGGGATTCTGCCGTTCGGCAGTGCTTCGCGTCCGAATATGATTCAAATCCATTTATTTTGCGAGCACGTTTAAGACATTGTTATAGGTTCCATAACAATTGGAACATTTTTTTTGTTCATTCAACGGATCTTCTTTCCAATGCCCGTCAACCAGAAACTTGTACTCATATTTTCCGGGAGGAATTAAGACAGCCTTTTCCCACAAACCATTTGCATCTTTTCTCATAGGGTGTTTTTTTGGATTCCAGCCGTTAAAATCACCCATTAAAATAACTTCACTTGCGTTAGTCGCTTTTAGTGAAAATGTAACTTTCTGCCGTTTCATTCGTGGCTTTGCTTTAACCCGTGCCATGTGACATCTCCTTAAAAAGTATTTATCGATTCGAAATTGTTTTTGCCTTTTAAACTAATCAGGCCGTGCTAATTGACGGCTTCCTTTAAAGATTTCCCCGGTACAAATTGGGCAATTTTTTTTGGTTTAATTTTGATCTTTTCACCGGTTCTGGGATTTCTTCCCTGTCTGGCCTTGCGCTTAGATACTCGAAATGTTCCAAAGCCGCTGATGGTCACAGCATCACCGTTTGTTTTTACAAATCAAAATATCCCTCGGATTTTAGCCGATAGTGCTTTTTTTTATCCTTGATCTTTCCTTTTTCTACAAGTACGGTTCGTTTGACTTTGTTTTTGCGGCATTGTGGGCAGCGCAAAGGAACGTCGAATCCTTTATGCTTATATTTTTCCTGTTCGTAAATACTAAATTCAAAATCTTCTTCACACTGGATACAAGTTAGGATTACAGTTCCCATGATAATTTATTTACATTTGTTGTCTTAGTTAACTCTGGAAATTACTCTTTTAAAAAGCCGTATCTTAAACAGTATTGTAGCTTTTCAAAACTGCAAATTGATTTATTTCGATCAATACTTTTCCGTCCAATCGTTCATGCAACTTGCCGGTAACCTTCACTTTTTCATTTATAAAATCGAATAATTCTTTCCCGCGTTTGGTAGCCTTGACAATATATTCGCTTTCATCAATCGCTTGAATCGACAAACCGGTTACGTTACCTTTACTGTCCCATCTTTGTGGTATAATAATACCGGTAACGGTTCGTTTGAGAGTTCTTTTTGATTTCATCTTGCCCTCCTCATGGGAGTAATATGCATCCGGAGATTGACCTTCACACGTATAGAACAAAGAAGCAACGAACGTGCCAGAATTTCATTTGGCCGGACGCTATTGACCCTTTTTATCAACACAATTATCCTTTATGAAAAATCCGGGTTGGTTTTTCTTTCACTGGGAATCGAATAGGCATTAGCCCGAATATTTCATGAAAATTTTCGAGACGTCTTTTTATTAGCAATGAAAACCGTTTGTTATTTACAATTTTGCCTCTAGTTGTAAGGTGACAGTTTGTAGCGAAAATTTTCTTGTTCAATTTCTCAAAAATTTTCACCCTTCGGGCGAGTGCGAGGCGCCCATTTGCGGCGTTATCAAGGGCTTGCAGTAGTCTAACTACGGCTGCGCCCTTGAATGCCTTGCAAATGAACGCTTCGCACTCGTGAAATATCCGGGTTAGCTCTCTCATGCTTAGAGCAATATCAGCTTTTTGCTGCACCGGAATTTGGCTGCCTGCATACTAAAATAAGAATTTTTAGTTCCGACTTTATTTGAATTCAGAAGTGCTAATTCTGATCGGCACAACGTCAAAAGATAATTAAGGAACGTTTTCTTTAAAAATGCTTGACGGATAATTTAATGGTGTCATATTCATATTTGTTGTTTTTGGGAATAATTGTTGAATAGAAGAAAACATGTTGGATCTATAATCAATACATTTTTGAACTGCATAGCGAGCACATTCCCCGTCCCGCCTGGGGTAGGGCTGTGGGGTTAGCGAGCGAATCAAAAAATTGATAGAATTCCTTACCGTCGAAGATTCCCTGCAGCTTGTCGGAGCGAAGTGGAGATCCCGCTTCAGCGAGGCTCCATGGAGCTTTAATATTAAAACCTCGAGTGTCAAAGAGTGTCAAAAATGATGTCTCATCTTAGGCTTAAAAAAACTTTATGTTTCTATGTCATAATTGCTTTGTCCGGTCTGATTTCGGTGTCTTGGGCAGCGACACCCAAAGTGCTGGAAAACAAGCAAAGCCCCACGGTGGTGAACCATCAGAAGCCATTGCCTGAGATCGACCCTGCCGACATCGAGCTGAAAATTAAAGATATCAGAAAGAGATTGTCTGACGTCGAGGCAGCGGAAAATGAACAAACAGCGCGTCAATTGGGGATAACCCTTTCCCAGTTACAGGAACGAACAGTAAAACTCAAAGAGTTAGAAAGCGTCTATCAGAGACTCTTAACTGCCTTGAAGAAAAAGAACCTCTTGAAAAAAGAAGAAACTCTTTTTCAGGAAAAGGCGCAGCCTCAGCAGCAAATAGCACTTTCGAAAAATCCGCCGTATTCCCTGAGTTTTTATGACACGATTCTCGATAAACTGATTACCGACGATCATAAGAAGGAAACGGCCATTTTGGGGATCAGCCTGGCCGAGAAGGCTTTGGAGGACGCCAGATCGAAGCTGGATGAAAGCCGGCAGGATTTGCGAAAATACAAAGAAGAACTGGAGGCAATAGAACCCGGGAAAGATGCTTCGAAACTAAAGTGGGCGTTCGCCCAGGCTCAACTGGAATTGGAAATAGCTCAGACGATTTTCGATTTGCAAAGGACAACCAAGCAAAATCTTTCCATCGAAGTTCGACTTGCCAAACAAAATTCTGATGTTACGCAACAGAGCCTTGTTTGGGTCAGCAAAAACTTGCATTTTGACAAAGACGATCTGGAAAAACAGATCGAAGCCATCAATCGGAACAGGGATGAACTTCAAAAGCGACTGAAGGATCAACTGCGTAGACAGATGATGGTGGAAACCGCCTGGCTTCAGGCCCAGGAAAAACTCGCGAATGCCAGAAAAAAGACAGACATTGCATTGGCCAAGGCCGGATTAGAAGCCGCCGACGCCAATCGGGAAGCCTCCCAGCAGCTTCTGGAACAGACAGAGAATATGTTGAACCTGTTAAATCAACAGGAACAGGTGTGGAAAAATCGTTATGCGCTTGTCAAAGGCGAGGCAGATCCTGAAAAAATAGACGCCTGGAAAAAAGAGATTGAAGCCGGCAAAGTAAAAATCGAACGAACCTTGCGGCTACAGGAAAGCTATCAGAACAGTCTTCAGCCCCAAATTACATCCCTGGAAAAACAATTATTGGATCAGGGGTATTCGAAAGATTTACGACGCGAGCTGGAAAATCGATTGAGTGCGCTAAGGACATTGGCAAGGGGCGGTCTCGAATATTTGTCGATGCTGCAAGCAACCTTACGGTTGAACCAGCGTCTTCTGGATGAGATTACCAATAAACGCGAACGCGTTGATTTGTGGAAAAAACTAACCACAGTGATCGGCAAGGTAAAGAACATCTGGAACCTGGAATTGTGGGTTATTGACGAACACGGTGTGACGGTAAAGAAACTGGCAATGGCCCTGATCATCCTGATTGTCGGGTTTATATTTGTCAGAAGAATCATCCTTTTTTGGATTCGAGGTTTTTTGGCTCGTGTCCACATGAAAGAGACCACAAGTGCAGCCGTTGAGAAGATTATCAATTATTTTATCATATTTTTGATTGTTCTCTTTGCTCTGCGTGTGGTCAACATGCCTCTGACGTTGTTTACATTCTTAGGTGGTGCCGTTGCCATCGGCGTCGGTTTCGGGGCCCAGAACCTGATCAATAATTTTATCAGCGGGTTCATCGTTATGGCGGAACAACCGATAAAGATCGGCGACCTGGTTGAAATCGAAGGGACCTTTGCCATGGTGGAGGAGATCGGCGCGCGCTGTACGCGAATTCGCACCAGCGGCAATGTCCACATTCTGGTGCCCAACAGCAGTTTTCTCGAAAAAAATATCATTAACTGGACCCTTTCAGACAAAGAGGTCAGAGCGCAGGTGACAGTAGGAGTTATTTACGGGTCCCCGGTTCGTGAAGTAGAGCGCATTATGCTGAAGGTCGCCGACGAGCATCAAAGGGTAAGGAAGGCCCCCAAACCCTTTGTGCTTTTTAACGATTTTGGGGACAATGCCCTAATCTTTGATCTTTACTTCTGGATCAGCATGAACCGTATTATGGACAGGCGAATTATCGAGAGCGAAATCCGCTTTCGTATCGACGAATTGTTCCGCGAAGCGGGGATCGTCATTGCATTTCCCCAACGAGATGTTCATCTCGACGTCCAAAAACCCTTAAAATTTCATATCGTTAAAGACGAAGACGTATCGGGAATCATCGAAAAAGATTAGACTCCGGCAAGTTTTCGGGTTGCTAGCCCCATGATCCCGTTTCAGCCGGTATTCGGAAAGCTTCAAAAATTTCAGCCGGAGACTTATTTCTAAATTCCGGCTGATAAACCAAGCTAGACATGCTCATAAAGATAGGATGCGATCTTATTCTTTTAAACAATTTTTAGCCGCATCTAGATGTCGGAACAGTCTGAAAGTAATCTCAAAACAACCTGCAACATAGAATTATCATTCCTCCCTGGTTTCAAAAGATTTTACATTAAGAACTTTGACACCATCTTCTTCCTTAACGTCGCCCGTTACTTCAACAACCGCCCCGACAAATTTTAAAACTTCGTCGCCCAATTCCGTATCTGCTATTTCATAGATAGTGCCGTCTTTGGTGACAATTTGGTATTGGTCGTTGACCTCACCCACAATGGTTACCGTAGTGGGTTCAGCTATTACCGGGCTTGAAAGAAACACTGAAAAAGCCAATAACACCACAAAGACGATTGAAAACCTGGAAAAAAAATTTTTCATACATCTGTCTCCTTATGTTTGGGTTAATACGCTGAAATACGAACATGCTTTAAGAAGAAGCAAACTTTATGCCAAATATATAACCCTTTGAAATTAATTTATATATCCATAATACGCCCTAATAATAGGAACCGGCGCTTCCGAAATCAAATGAATAAAAAACCAACGCCTTATAATATCAGGCACTTAATTATTTGGCACGACAGTTGCTATAGTTTGATAGTTTTATTTAGCTTGTCGGAGTGATGCGACGATTCAGCACGAGCAGAGGTGGCCCGTGCATCAATGAAAACCGGCGAACTGAACAAAGGGCCAGTCCCGCGAACCCGGGACAGGCAAGGCAAACCCTTATAAAAATTCAATAGCCTGCGCGTTCGTTACGTTTTGTTCAATTGAAACAAATTTATGACAAACCCTATTTGAAAGGAGAGTCATGAAACAATTAAAGAAAATTTCCGACAAACCTTTAACGCGGGAAAAGAAATCGACTCACCCGCCAATGGTATTAGGACCTGTAGATTCTCTTGAAGACCATGTTCAACCGGACTGGTGGTGTAAGATTTTTAACTCCCTTTACCTTAAAACCGATGCGGATGTTGTCGAGGATTTAAATATTACGCGCAAAGAAGTCGATTTATTTTCAAAAATTCTAAATCTCACAACGGATGACACCATTCTTGATTTGTGCTGCGGTCAGGGACGGCACGCATTGGAAATCACCAAGCGGGGATTCAAGATCGAAGGATTGGATCGATCCCGTTCTCTGATTCAAAAAGCTAAAGCCTCGGCAAAAAAAGAGAATCTCAACATCAAGTTCAAAGAAGGCGACGCCAGAAAACTTCCTTTCCCTCCTGACAGTTTTGAAGTTGTCATGATGCTCGGTAACAGTTTCGGGTACTTTGAAACCGTCCAAGATGATCTGCGGGCATTGAAAGAGATATTCAGGGTATTGAAGCCATGGGGACGACTGCTTTTGGACGTGACGGATGGTGAATACCTTAGAGAAAATTTTCAAGCCCGATCGTGGGAATGGATCGATAAAAAGCTTTTCGTTTGCCGGGAGCGTTCCCTTTCCGCGGACCGGCAGCGTCTTATCTCCAGGGAAGTGGTAACGGACGTCACCAAAGGAGTCATCGCCGACCAGTTTTATGCCGAAAGACTTTACACCAAAGACGACCTTTTAACACTCCTTAAAGAAGCAGGCTTTTCCGATGTGGTCATTCACGGTGAAATTTCGACGGATTCGGTGAGAAACCAGGATCTGGGAATGATGGAAAAACGAATTGTGGTTACCGGAAAAGTCAAAAAGGAATGGACGCCAGTCAAAAGAAGACTCCAAAAAACAGCGAAGAAAAAAATCATTGTGCTTTTCGGTGATCCCAATAAACCGGACCCGCTCAAACCGTTTGCGGTTTTTGATGATGACGATCTTTACACCATCGATCAGTTGAAATCGGCACTGCATACATTGCAGGAGTACGATTTTACATACCTGTCGAATCACAACACAATCATCCCGGACTTGAATAAACTTTCCAGAAAAATCGATCTGGTCCTCAACCTGTGTGATGAAGGCTACAACAACGATCCCCGCAAGGAACTGCACATACCGGCCCTGCTGGAAATGTTCGATCTGCCCTATACCGGATCCTCTTCCCAGTGCCTGGCCTTTTGCTATGACAAATCGCTGGTACGCGGCATCGCCAAGGAGATGGATATCCCGGTTCCTGAGGCGTTTTTTATCGAACCGGATGACTCTTCGTTCAACCTGCCGTTTTGTTTCCCCGTCATCGTCAAGCCCAATTTCGGGGATTCCAGCTTCGGCATCACTCAACAAAGTGTTGCCGACAATCATGAACAGTTGATCAATGCAATTTCCATGATCCGAGAAAGACTGGGATATGACAAACCGATTCTGGTTGAAGAGCTTTTGACGGGCAAAGACCTTAGCGTGGGAGTAATCGGAAATCCCCTGACATCATATACGGTGTTGCCGGTAACGGAAGAGGACTATTCAGATGTTCCTGAAGATCTACCGCGAATTTGCGGGTATGAAGCCAAATGGCTTCCGGATTCACCCTACTATAAAATAAAGTCTATTCCTACGAATTTGGCGGAAACAACGGAAAAATTTATTGTAGAATGCTGTATGAAGCTCTTCGAAAGACTGGAATGTCGGGATTACAGCCGGTTTGACTGGAGGCTCGATGCCAAAGGGCAACCCAAACTTTTGGAAGTAAACCCCAATCCAGGCTGGTGTTGGGACGGACATCTGGCCAAAATGGCAAAATTTGGAGGGATGTCATATGCTGAAATGCTCCAGACGATCCTCCAGGCGGCTGAGCAGAGATTAGAATATTTACGCGTATCCAGCCCCGTGGTTTGTGTTCAAGGCAATATTGCTGCTTAGTGCTCTAACTCTTAAATACGGTTACGTATTTTATTAGAGTCCACCACATTCTTCAACAAGGCCAAGAATCATCAAGTGGTGGTGGATATTGACTCGATTCGGATAAGAATTTATCGAGAAATAGAATTCCGGGCTCCTCGAGCTAAAAAACAACCCAAAACGGCAAATGCGAGATGGAACAGACATTGATAAAAACAATGGAACTCAGTAATGGTTTGAAATTAGATTTTTATGACATTTCCCGCAAACTGGCCGGCGACCGATGGTACGTCGGGATGATTGCGCGGATCGATATTCCACTGACCGATTCGCTGTTAACAAATCAACAGCTTTCAAATTACAGTGTTGAAGAAATTAGAAACGCACTGGGGGAAAGCGTTCGTTTCCAACAGAAAAGGGAACGCCACTATATCGACGAGCGGGAAAAAGACGCGTTGCTACACGGCTTGATGGATTCTTTTATCAAAAGTTCGTTAAACTATCTTTCCCATCCTGATTTTTCCGGCAGGTATGTTCTCAAAGAATTTCAAGCATATCTGAAACGGCAGACTTGGTACCAAGATGATCGCCGTGGATAAGCATATAAAACCAGCTTCTCATCAATTTTCATGTAATATCCGGATTGTATATTACTTTTTAGCATAGTTGTAACCTGTTCCGGCTTATTGCCGGTTAAGAAGTAAAAGTTCCGATGACGACAATATCGGACTTCTTAAGTCTTTATTTTAGATACTATAAATACTTCCAATAATCTGGAATTTAATTTTTATCGGAACTGTCATTTCCTATCCGTGCGACTCTGGTAAAAAAAATATAATATTTCAATAGTTTACAAGGCATTAAACTTGGCATTTATTTTGCTATAGGTTTAATGGAAAAGACGGTCTAAACCGTGATGCGAAGGGTTTATGAGATGGACCCGTGTTAAAACTTACCAATATTTATGAAGGAAACGGACATCCTGGCCGTGGTAGAATAAACATATAGAATCAAATAGGAGATGCAAAAAATGGCTGCAAAAATGATATCTTATGGAACCAAATCCAGAGAGCATCTGCGAAAGGGTGTCAATTCCCTGGCGGATGCTGTTAAAGTTACTTTGGGCCCCAAGGGGAAAAACGTCATCCTGGAAAAGTCCTGGGGATCACCCACGGTCACTAAGGACGGTGTCACCGTTGCCAAGGAAATTGAATTGGCCGAAAAATTTGAAAACATGGGTGCCCAGATGGTCAAGGAAGTGGCCAGCAAGACCAGCGATGCGGCCGGTGATGGCACGACCACGGCAACGGTTCTGGCTCAGCACATTTTCAACGAAGGCCAGAAGCTGGTGACCGCCGGCTTGAACCCCATGGCCTTGAAACGAGGAATTGATTTGGGTGTTGCCACCGTCGTTGAGGAACTTAAGAAAATTTCCAAGCCGACCAAAGATCGCACTGAAATCACTCAAGTCGGCACCATCGCCGCCAATAACGATGAGATGGTCGGTCAACTCATTTCCGAGGCCATGGAAAAGGTCGGCAAGGAAGGCGTCATCACCGTGGAAGAAGCCAAAGGGATGGAAACATCCCTGGAACTGGTAGAAGGTATGCAATTCGACCGCGGCTACCTTTCCCCTTACTTTGTGACGGATGCTGAAAAAATGGAAGTTATGTTGGAAGATCCTTACGTTTTGTTGCACGAAAAGAAGATTAACAGCATGAAGGATCTGCTGCCTCTATTGGAAGAGATCGCCAAAAGCGGAAAGTCCCTGTTAATAATCGCCGAAGATGTGGAGGGCGAGGCCCTGGCTACCCTGGTGGTAAACAAATTGAGGGGGACATTGAAAGTGGCTGCTGTCAAGGCGCCTGGATTCGGAGACCGGCGCAAGGCCATGCTTCAGGATATTGCTGTTCTAACTGGCGGCCAAGTGGTTTCAGAAGATCTGGGGATCAAACTCGACAAGGTTACCGCCGGTGATCTCGGGAAGTGCCGTATGGTAAAGATCGACAAAGAAAATACGACCATTGTGGAAGGGGCCGGGAAAAAGGTGGACATCGAGGGACGGGTGCGCCAGATCCGAACCCAGATCGAAGAAACCACCTCGGACTATGACCGGGAAAAACTTCAGGAGCGCTTGGCCAAACTGGTCGGCGGTGTGGCGGTCATTAAAATCGGCGCTGCCACCGAAACGGAAATGAAAGAGAAAAAAGCACGGGTGGAAGACGCCTTGAACGCCACCCGGGCGGCCGTTGAAGAAGGGATCGTTCCGGGCGGCGGCGTAGCCCTGGTCCGATGTATCCGGGCCCTTGACACGGTTTCGACTTCAGAGGATCAAAAGGAAGGGATTCACATTCTAAAACGGGCACTGAGCGCGCCCCTGCGCCAGATCGCCGTCAATGCCGGCCATGAAGGCACTGTAGTGTTGAACAAGGTGCTGGAAGGAAAAAATGACTTCGGCTTTAATGCTGAAACCGAGCAGTATGAACATCTGTTGAAGGCCGGTGTCATCGATCCTACCAAAGTCGTGCGTTTCGCCTTGCAGAATGCGGCTTCCGTCGCCGGGCTGATGCTGACCACCGAGGCCATGGTTGCCGAAAAGCCGGAGAAGAAGAAAAAGAGCCCGGCGATGCCGTCTATGAATGAGGATATGTATTAATAACCGCGACAACCCTCCTGAGTGTTGTCGCTAAAACCCCCGGCGGGCGGATGCCCGCTGGAGGATGGATGATTTAAAGAAACCGAAACCAAGAAAATTCAAATCAAATAAAGCTGACACCAACCTGCACATTTTTGCAATCCGATGCCGCCGCCCCGTGAAATAGCTCCACATTTCGCGGGGCCGGCCGGCGCCGTTGTTGGGATAATTGGAAGGGGATAAACATGTTGGTTCGAGAATGGATGAGCAAAGAAGTAATTACGGTCGATGCAGAGGAAACGATGCAGCGTGCCATCGGGCTGTTAAAAGAACATAATATTCGCATGCTTCCGGTGATGAAGAACAAAAAACTCGTGGGCATTATCACCGACAGGGACCTGAAACGTGCCTCGGCCTCCGATGCCACTTCATTGGAGATTCATGAGCTACTGTTCCTGATCGGTAAAATTAAACTCAAGGACATTATGACCCCGAAACCCATCACCGTTCCATGGGATTTTACCGTGGAGGAAGCCGCTGAAGTGCTTTTGAAAAACAAGATTTCCGGGACACCGGTCACAGGTCCGCAGGGTGACGTTGTCGGTGTTATTACGAAATCGGATATTTTCAACGTCTTGATATCTCTGGCCGGTATCGGCAAAAGAGGGATTCAGATGGCCATTCAGATCGAGGATCGACCGGGTTCTATGAAGGGTATAACGCGTGCGATTCGAGACCTCGGGGGTCGCATGGTGAGCATCCTTACATCCTACGAGAAGGTCCCGGATGGATTTCGCAACGTTTATATCCGTTTTTTTGATCTGGACCGCAGCGTTCTCGAAACACTCAAGAAAAATATATCTGAAATCTCCAAAGTGCTCTACATCGTAGATCACCGCGAAAATAAACGCGATATCTTTGAGACTTAAATTTTTGCGAAGACACTTTGCCGAACATCTTGTTGATCGGGCATCTTGAGACCGTCTGCCCAATTTCCGATTTTCAGCGGCCGGCAAATATTTTGACCTTATCTGAAGCGAACAAGTCGGCTGCCTTTTTACCATCCCAATTTGTGAGCAGGATGGTTACGAACGCAGCCCAAAAAGCACCGACGTATTTTTTGGCTACGATTTCTGGGGTCGAACACTCAGCAGCGGCACCGGGCAATGGCGAAACATTTTTTCGGCGGTTGAACCTAAAAGAACACTGGCGAGGTTGCTGCGACCTTTGGTTCCCATCACCAGCATATCGACATCTTCTTTTTTTACGGCGCCAATCAGTTCTTCAAAAGGTATGCCAGCGCGAAACATGATCTTCACTACCAGGTGCTTGCACTTAGCCGTTTCGACCAGTTTTCTGATTTCCGCGGAGCGGTCTTCCTTCATACCCTCGAGGTATTCTTCCGTTGATATGGAAATATCGTTCCCCATCGCCACTATTCTGGCCATAGCTTCCCTCACGGCCAAATAATCCTTCTGGTTGATAACATTGATGATGATCAGGTCTGCTTTCAGGCGCTCAGCCAGTTCGGCGGCATGTTTGATGGCTTGGAACGAATATTTTGACAGATCACACGCCACCATGATTTTTTTATAGACTTTCATCTTACCCCCCTTATTCTGCGTTTATCAGATCTCTTTGTTAATCATTGTCGTGTTCGAAAGTCAATATTGCGATATGGTCCAAAATGAATTTATCTGATTGGATGGAAAGAAACTATTGACACGCCTTTTTGCCTTTTGTATTTTTTAAGCTCTTACCATCAATTGTAAATCGTGAAAGGAGCGTTGATCATGCGAAATGTGTTTTTATCCCTTATCATTATACTTGCCGTCTGTACCGGGAGCCATGCCGGTTTTTTCAGCCAATCCGTGGACTTTAGCGACCTCGCCCAGCTATCTTCCGAGGGTTTGCAGATGCTGAAGGAAGCCGAGTTTGCGGTGTTTTTAGAGCAGGTAAAGGTCGCCGGTGCCCGATCGGCTTTGAAAAAGGCGCAGGGTGCTCTGAAAGCGGCTGGAACGGCACTAAAAACCAAGCAATCCGATGTCACCGCCGCTGAATCTAAACATAACGAGACCAGGGAGAATCAGGATGAAAAAGGCACCGCCCTCGCAGAAACGATCTTGAAAGAGGCCAAACGGGACTTGGCGCGAGAGGAGATGTTCCGTGTCTGGAAACAGCAGGAAGTCAAGGCGCGCAAAGCTACATTGAAAAGGGCCAAGCTTGACCTGGCCATAGCAGAAGCCGAGCGTGAAATTGCCCGTATCTCCAGACTGAAAACGGAAAAAGTACCGGCCGCAGCAAATTATTCACTTGAAGAGATTGAAAAAATTTTGAAAAAAAAGCATAAAGAACGGGACAATTTAAAAAGAACCGAAGAACGCGAGGTACAGATGGTCCAAAGATTAAAAGAAGTGTATGAACAAAATGCCAAGTAATTGGAATCATTTCAGTACAATCTAATTGAGCGAAAGCCATGGATACTCCGGATTCCGCGATAACAGGATCTCTGTCTTAACACGACAGGGCATCAAGAAGAAAAAATTATGAAAAGAAACCTTACAATTATTTTTATCGTTTTGTTCCTTTTTTCCACTGGTTGTTCCACCAGCTACAAGGCTAAGCCCCTTCCGCTGCAAACACCGTCAGCTTATCCGAACAAGGTTGAGATAGAGGGTTGTCAGATCGGGGCAAAGGCCTTTGTCGATGCCAAAATAGCCAGGGAAGCCTTTGGATTCGATATTTTGGGTGCCGGTATGCTGCCGGTTCAGGTTGTGTTCGACAATCAAGGGCCGCATCCGATTGAAATCGTCGGCAACCAGACATTTCTAGAAGACAACAAGGGAAACCTGTGGCCGATCCTTAGTAGCAAGGTCGCTTACGAGAGGGCTACCAAATATGCCGAGACCAAGAAAATCTTTAAAGAAGGGGTTTACGGCGGCTTTTTGGGGGCGGCTGCCGGGTCGGTGATCGGAGGGGCTCTCGGAATTGTGACAGGTTCGAATGTTGCCGAGGCCGCCGGCAAGGGCGCGGCCGTGGGCGGTGCTGCCGGAGCCACTCTTGGCGGAGCTAAAGGATACGGCTCCAAAGACGCGCGCCGGGATATTATTTCCGATTTGCAGGAAAAATCTCTCGAAAACAAACCCGTTAAACCCAGTCTCCTGGGTTACGGTTTTCTGTTCTTTCCGGCAGAAGCCGGATCGGCCAAGCAGGTGCGTCTCCAGATACGGGAAACCGATACCGGCACGGTGCATGTATTAAAAATGGGTTTTTAATCGCCGAAAGAAATACCCAGATCGCGGGCCGCGGCGACGGTGTCGCAGTCAAGGGGTACAAACTTCGTCCCTTCGATCGCATCTTTAATAGGGACAGCCTTGATCTCCAGCGAGTCGAGGGCCACCATATAACCGAACATTTCTTTTTCAACAAACCTGACGGCGGCCGTCCCGAAACGCAGCGAAAGCAATCGATCAAAGGTCGTGGGTGAACCGCCGCGCTGTAAATGCCCCAAAACGATAGACCGGCAGTCCTTTCCGGTGATTGCGCGAATTTGATCGGTTACTTTAGCCGCAATGCCCCCCAGACGAACTTCCTGGCGACCGGGTTCCAGTTTGTCGGTGGTCGTGGTCAAATCTCCGCCCATGGATTTGGCACCTTCGGCAACGACAACGATGCTGAAACGTCTGCCTTGCAATTCCCGTTCCATGATTTTCCGGCAAACTTTCTCAATATCAAAAGGAATCTCTGGGATAAGGATGACGTCCGCTGTTGCCGCCACACCCGCATTCAAGGCGATCCATCCGGCATAACGGCCCATGACCTCGACCACCATCACCCGCTCGTGAGCCTCTGCCGTGGAATGAAGCTTATCCAGAGCTTCGGTGGCCGTGGTTACCGCCGTATCAAAACCAAATGTGATGACGGTGTTGCTCAGGTCATTATCAATGGTTTTGGGCACGGCAACAATGGGAAGGGCCAAATCAACGAAGCGTTGAGCGATCCGGAGCGATCCGTCGCCGCCAATCACGATAAAGGCCTCGAATCCGTACTTGTGAAACTTTTCAACTACTTGTCCGGAAAGGTCCTCCAATGTAACACCGTTTTTTGTTTTCACCGGATAGTTGAAAGGATCTCCTCTGTTGGTGGTGCCCAAAATGGTGCCCCCCAGATGAGTGATACCCCGCACCGCGTCACGGTCAAGATGAACGAGATGATCGTTCTCCAGCAGGCCCCGGTAGCCAAAGCGGCTGCCGTAAACTTCCCAGCCCCTGTTGATGGCGGACAATACGATGGCCCGAATGACCGCATTTAATCCCGGTGCATCTCCTCCGCCTGTGTTGATGACGATTTTTTTCATGATTCCTTCATCCTCCGGCAGTAAAATATATGAGCTGAATACCTAAAAATATCAAAAACCGTTCGGTCCTGCCCTTGATCTTCAGAGATTTGAAACCCTTGGCAACATAATCTTTAGCTTTGGCAACGGTTTCCGCAAAGGGCAAGATCCCGATCGTAATGCTGGTCTTCATAGAAGTTTAAAAACCACCCGGGAGAAAGGGGAAAAGATACAAAGTGTCTACCCCCCGGCCGTGAGTTCGGGTCTAAAAAAGCTCGCCGAAGTCCACGCTCGCCATATAAGCATTACAGAGCGGGCGGGCCGCTACAGGTCAGGCGAAGCGAGCAAGGATCCTCAATATTTTTAGGAACAGTATAGAGCTACAATAAATGACCCATTTAAACTTATTGACGCTGGCTTTCTAATTCGCAAATTCTGGCTTCCAGATCCTCAATGCGAGACAGCAAATCCATGACCACGCCGATACCGGCATAATTGATGCCCAAATCATTATGAAACCGTAAAACCTTTTTTACAACCGTTACAACTTCACTCTCAAAAAGCCATTCATCGGTTTTCTGATCTTTTGTAAACGGATCAATCAAGCCAAAATTAACAAAACGTTCGATCAGCCCCGGATTAACCTGACATCGAATTGCTATATCACTCATTCGGAGATATGGAAACCCACCCCTTTTACTCTTTAAACAAATCAAGGAACATGTTCGCTTTTTCACGGGCACTGCTCCTTTTTTTTAACTAAATCGAGACGTTCAAATATGCTCTTCCAATTTCAATAAGACCTGATCTGAAGTCATCTAGTTACCAGCTTCAAGTTTTGTTCACATGCCAATCACATGCGAATACAACATCAACAAAATTTTCTGCTATGGTTCGTTTAATTGTTCAGTTTGGATCTTTCAGCTTTTTGGGTTAAAAGACGATACCTTGCTGAGTTCCGAAAAAAACTCCTGCTCCTTCTGCGACAAAGTTTTTGGAACCCTTATCTGGATAACCGCAAAAAAATCACCTGCAGGCCCCTTAGGATTGGGCATCCCCTTTCCCTTAAGTCTTAACTTCTGACCGCTTTGCGTGCCCTGAGGTACTTTGAGGGATACGGTCTCAGATAACGTCTGGATTTTTGGTTCCGTTCCTAATGCCGCCTCCCAGGGTGCTATTGCAAGATCGGTAACCAAATTTCGTCCTTCAATTCGAAACCGTGAATGTGGCTCAATTTCCATAGAGCGCTTCGAAGAAATCGCTAAATCCTCCGGCATCCGAAGACCAGTAAAAACCTTTCTGCCTGCTCCCAGATCCCGGACCGAAATCGAACTGAAACTCCCAGCCCGGTGGAGGTTGAAACTCTTGGCCATGCCGCCATTCTGTTCCCAGTTGATCGTATCTTTTGCGCTTCTCGGGATCTTTCAATACTTCGTGGGCTTCATTGATTTCCTTGAATTTATCTTCCGCCCCCGCTTCCTTGTTGATATCCGGATGAAATTTTCGGGCAAGCTTACGGTAAGCGCGATGGATTTCTTCCTTGGAAGCATTTCTTGAGACGCCGAGAATATCGTAGTAATTTTTAAATTGTACAGTCATCTTTATCTATTTTTTCTTAATTTGTGCTGTTCTCCAATCACACCATCGGCTCGGGATGTTTAGGGGTTTGTGATACATGAGGAGCACCGAAAATTCGATAACCGATATCCGATTGCAACAGAACGAACAAAACCACCACCAAAAGAACAAGGTTGGCCGCCGCCAGATAGAGGTTGTATTTTATTCTTAAAAAGATGTTGCCCTCTCCCACTTTCGGCATAACGGACGGTGTTTTGGGCAGATCATATTCTTCGGCAATTTTTTCGATATATACCATATTGATAACCGGTTTGGACTCCCGTGCAAAACGGCTCATAACGCCATCTACTTCCAGCACACCCGGCGGCGCTTTTTGATTGAGACCCGGTAGAAAAAGTTTTTTCCCGACAACCGTTCCCACCGAGACCGTTCCTCCGCCCACATTGACATAGGCAGCGATGGGCTTTTCTTTGGCAATATCATGATAGAACGTCATGCGCCGATCAATGCTTTCCTCGGTGAACTCGCCTTCCAAAAAACGCAGCCCGTTTCGTCGAATAGCCTGTTTGAGAAGTGCTTGCCCCTCTTTGGACACCTTGAGGGCCATGTCTTCTTTGCCCCCCAATGAAGTTGCAACCGATCGACAGGGGATAATGCCTGCGCTGTAAAGCACTCGCTCATCACCCCGGGATCAGGAGGTGTTGCCCACATTCCTTTCAGCGCCACATCGCGTGGAACCCCGATGGAAGCACAGACCTTGAGGACCAGCGCCACGTTTTCCTTGTGCTCGACATAGCTAAAGGGTGACATGTCGTCAGCAGTTACCGCGTCGATGTCACTCGGCTCGACAGTCACACACTCGGTGCTTCTGTCGTTACAGGAATCCCGGAATTTCTCAAGATAATCTCTTTCGGCGGTAAACAGTTTCCCATGACTTGGAACCGTACCCAAAAGCGCCAGCGCAACGTCTTTTTCCGAAGGGCCCATCACATCCAGATGGTCAGCCCTGGTATTAGTAATAACGCCGTGGGTGGCCCGAATGAATTTCAATTCGGTGAGGGATTGAAGACGAGGCTGAAGAGCCATACATTCAACGATAAGGGCCTCGGCCCCGTTATGGGCTGCCAGTGAAACAATGCGCAACTGTTCGATGATATTCGCACCGGCGGGACGGTATATGGGATACTCCCGCCCGTCATCCATGATCATTCGCGGTAGGGTTCCGGTAGTTTTTGCAAACGTTTTGATTCCATATTCACGCAGGGCACCGGCAATGAGCCGCGTGACCGACGACTTGCCGCGTGTGCCGTTGACATGGACCCGGATCGTTATTGAATTGAGGTGACGAAAATGAATGCGGTATTCGACGAGTAAGAGAAAAACAACCGCAAAGATAAGCATTGCTATAATTGTGTTCATGGCCTTAAACCGCCGGTTAGAACTTTTGTATATTTTATTTTCGGTCGCCGAACCGTGGCCCTATCCGTATGAATCCAGTACCAATGACTATCGCCGGAATGTCCGCAACAAAAGCTCTGGAGCAGAGTGTTATAGAAGGTATTTATGCCTGCAGAGAACTTCTTCTCCTCAGCTTATTGCCCATCCGGTCCCTTTAACATAGCCAACTTGAGCCTTTCATCCCGCTTGTAAATATCCTCCCTGAAATGAATATTCCCCTCTTTGTCAGCCCAGGCTGTCCAGTAAAGCAAGTGGACCGTTATCGGTTCAGGCAATGTAACCTTATGTTCTCTACGTTTTTCAATGGCAGAGAGGATGGCTTCCCTGGTCCATTTAGGATCACTGCTCAAAAGATACATCGCAAGGTCAACAGGTTTTTCTATCCGTATACAACCGGAACTGAAATCCCTTTTTGTCTTTTCAAAAAACTCCCTCATCGGTGTATCGTGAATATAGAGGTTGAACCTGTTGGGAAACACGAACTTGATATTCCCCAGTGTATTCCAGGGACCTGGTTCCTGGCACAGTCGATAGGGAAGAGACTTGCCTGAAATTTTTGACCAGTCAATGGTTTGAGGATCAACTTCCCGGGCATCCGCCCCCCAACCTTGAAAAACTTTAATATGCTGTTGTTCAAAGTAAAACGGATTTTCCCTTTGCTCCGGAATTTTATCTTTTATGGCAATATTGGGCGGAACATTCCAATAGGGGCTCAAAACCAGGTAAGTCATTTTAGCGCTGAATACAGGCGTTCTTCGGTAAGATTTCCCTACTATCGCCTTCATGCTCAGGACTGTATTCCCATTTTCCACCGCATCCAGTTGATAATTGGCTATGTTCACCAGGATATACCTTTTACCAAGATCCAGAGGAAGCCAGCGCCAGCGTTCAAGGTTCAGTTTAATCTGAATAATGCGCTCTTCTACAGGCAAATTCAAGGCATTTAATGTCGCAGGGCCAACCGTCCCAGTTGCCTTGAGACCATGACGCAATTGAAACTGTATTACCGCTTTTTCTAAAAGCTCATCAAAAACATCTGTTAGACTATTATTTTCTTTAGATAAATCTCCTGAGGCGAGAAGACGGGATCGAAGGGAAATGACCGCTTGAGATTGTTCTTCTTTTTTAAAATTAGTTTTATTGTTTATATTAATCCACCCTCCATCTTGGTCTATTTGCTGGTAACGGATAAGAGCTTTTCGTAATTCCTTATATCCGATATTTTTAGGAAGGAGGTCATCCAGGGCTTCCTTAATCCGATTCTCAGCCAGTGCCGTTTCAAGGACCGCTGCAAGATCTGCTTCCTTTCGATTAGCATGCCATTCGGAATCGATCGTTTCCGGGTTGATGCGCCCGGACAGAAGATGAGAAGCGTAAAGCAAAAAAGCGTCTGTTAAAAGTAATTCCAAATCCGCAAGCCGGCCTAGATGAAGCGGTTTTTTGGCTTTTATGTTATCCTTCACCTTATAAAGTGTTTTTTGGATGGCATCGAGGTGATAATCTCTCGGACGCAGTCCCTCCTCATATGCCCCTTCTAATTTTTTGACAAGAGCGTCGACAGGAGGCAATGGGCCCTCTCCACTCACCCAGGCGGAGGCATAAACCCTCCGCCCATAAAAACGTGGAAGCATGACCGTGGAAAAGATCCTTTCCTCCCCTGCGTTCATTTTTTTGGAAGCCTCAAAGAACTCAATACGGTTCCGCAGGCATTCGCGTATTTCTTCAGTCAGAACCTCTGAGAATGAGATTCCTGGAAACACAGGATTTAAAATCGCTAAGCTGTAAAAAATCATAAGCAGTTTGCTTTTCAATTTTGTTTCCTTATCATTTTTAAAAATTATGGTCCTCATCAACACCCAACAGGCCAGGGGGCTCTGCTGAATTGATTTAAGATCCTTTAAAAGGACCTGAATCCTTATTATTCCTTAACGGGCAAAAGCAAAACCAAGCCTCAAAGTTTCATTTCCTTCCATAAAATCAAGCAGTTTTTCTTCAAGGGCATTTTCATATTGTGCCGGGGAATAGAGATAGAAATTACGTCTAAGAAACTTATGCAGTGGATAGGTCAGATCCGGCTTTACAGAATCCCCCCGACTGACCTACTTCCTTAAGCGTATTTCTTTCAAAATAAAGAACCAACAAAAAGCATGTAATAAAGCCATGCTTTCTCATTCTTGACCTGATCCACGAGGGTAAAATCCGTCCTTTATATTTATGCAATGTTAAATGCATAATGACCATCTTTGAAGTGTTATCTTTCGATTGTTAGAAAGTCTCTGGTTATGAATTGATAGCCCGGAATTTTTGGAGCTGATTGTTCTATAACGTTTCTATTTTCTTTTCATTATCGCCTGCCATCCGGTCACTTGTTGATATATAGGTGCTAAAGGCTTGCTGATATCCACAGCATGCTCTGTGATGAAGAATGCGTCGGGATCTTCTTCCTTAATGATTGGAATTAGCTTTTTTAGATCTCGTCTACGACAAACGATGTATAGCTCGTAAACGGGTCCGGTCATACCCTCTCCCTGAAATATGGTAACGCGCTGTCCCATTTTTCTGATACGTTCAGTCATTGTCTTTGATTTGGTTTTGGTGATAACCCGAAAATTTATTAATCCAAAAGCAAGTTTTTTTTCTGTAATAATTCCAACCACATTACCCGTCGCATATCCCAAGGCATAAAAAAATATCAGAATGGGTTTTTCCCTGATTTGATTAATAACAACGCCGGCAACCGAAATCCATATAGTAACCTCAAACACGGCTAATATGAATGCTATTCCTGTTCTTCCTTGAACGGTGGTGATCGTCCGAACGGTTCCAATCGAAACATCACATATTCGAGCAAAAAAGACCATGAAACCTGTAACTATTGTTTGAGTATCGAATATACGCCTCTTCAAAATTCCGGGCGGCTGCGCCTTTGCAACCGCCCGGTGATTTTTGCTTTAAACCGGATGCGTTGCACCCGGTTGCAACGCAACGATTAACGTACGGACGTGCTATTGCCTTAGCCCGGCCAAGGACTAATACCGGACAAATTCAAGCCATTCCCCTCATATAGCGAAATGACCGTTGACTCTGTCAGCTGGTTTTTATTTCGATTTTTTTGCCTTCTGTGGCTTTGGTTTTCTTGAAAAGGAGTTTTAACACACCTTTATTATAGGATGCGTCGATATTTTCCTGATCGACTTCTGCAGGTAAATTCATCCTTCGGGTAAATAAACCATAGGATCGTTCGACACGATGGAAGTTTTTCTCCTTTTCCTCCTTTTCCTTCTTTTTCTCACCTTTGATGGTAAGGGTGCGTCCATCCAGACTAACGTTAATGTCTTTTGCATCGCAGCCGGGGATTTCAGCCTGGACCGTGATCTCTTTTTCCCCTTCGCTCACATCGACGCGCGGGATCCATTGTCCCTCTTTGAAGAATTCGCGTGTGATTGGAAAATCAAGATCAAAAAAGTGATTAAATAAATTATCGAGTTCACTTTTGAACCCCACCAAATCTTTCCCTTCGCGTTTGCGCCATGGCATTAAATCAAACATTTTTCCATCCTCCTTTTATTATATACCGGTTTTAATGAGCACCGGCTATAATTTGCCGGTAGAACCCCCTGTATCCAATAAATTATGGATACTTATATCTTCTATAAGTAGTAGGATGATATTCGGAATGTTGTTATTATTCCTCATCCATATCCGGAGCCTCAGCTTTCGCCGGTTTCTTCGGCTTTTCTGAAATCATTGCCTCGGTAGTGAGCATTAGACCGGCCACGGAAGCCGCATTTTGCAGAGC
Source organism: uncultured Desulfobacteraceae bacterium (assembly GCA_964492995.1). Lineage (GTDB taxonomy): Bacteria > Desulfobacterota > Desulfobacteria > Desulfobacterales > UBA11574 > S5133MH16. Next base: position 44,842 of record CAZBOB010000017.1, read on the forward strand.
CAAGCGGACCACTTTGGCAGGATCTATCACGCCGGCGGGAATCAGGTTTTCATATGTTAGTGTTTCGGCATTGAACCCGAAGTCTTCTTTACCTTCCAACACTCGGTTCAACACAATTGAACCTTCCAGCCCGGCATTTCTTACAATCTGTCGCAGTGGTTCGGTCAACGCGCGTCTTAAGATTTTAACGCCGTTTTCTTCGTCCCCTTCAAGCGCCGGGTTTTGTAACGCCGAAAGACAGCGTAACAGAGCCACACCCCCACCGCTGACAACACCTTCTTCAACAGCCGCTCGGGTTGCGTTCAGGGCGTCTTCCACGCGGGCTTTTTTCTCCCTCAGTTCCGTTTCCGTGGCGGCTCCAATCCGGATGACAGCCACTCCGCCGACGAGTTTGGCCAACCGTTCCTGCAACTTTTCCCTGTCATAGTCAGAGGTGGTCTCCTCAATCTGGGCTCGAATTTGAGTGAGGCGGCCTTCGATCGCTTCTCTGGCACCTGCGCCGTCCACAATGGTTGTATTGTCTTTGTCGATACGAACGCTTTTACAGGTACCTAGTCCCTCGATGGTAACCTTGTCCAGCTTTACACCCAGATCCTCGGAAACCACTTGACCGCCGCAAAGAACAGCTATGTCCTGAAGCATAGCCTTGCGCCGATCCCCGAAGCCCGGCGCTTTTACTGCCGCTGCTTGTAATGTGCCTCGAAGTCTGTTTACGATCAGGGTTGCCAATGCTTCACCTTCAACATCTTCTGCGATGATCAACAGGGGCTTTCGATGGCGGGCAACCGATTCCAATAGGGGCAAAAGATCCTTCATGTTGCTGATCTTTTTTTCATGAATTAGAATATACGGCTCCTCAAGCCGGACCTCCATCTTTTCGGGATCGGTGACAAAATAGGGTGAAAGGTAACCCCGGTCAAACTGCATCCCTTCCACAAAATCCAATGTGGTATCCATGGACTTGGCTTCTTCGACTGTGATGACGCCCTCTTTTCCGACCTTGTCCATGCCATCGGCAATCAAACGACCGATCACTTCATCGTTATTGGCCGAAATCATGCCCACCTGCACAATTTCGGTTTTATCCTGGATCGGCTTTGAGATCTCTCTTAATTTCGCAACCACATCCAAAACCCCTTTATCGATGCCCCGCTTGAGCGCCATGGGTGCCGCACCGGCTGCAACCAACTTCTGCCCTTGGCTGAAAATGGCCTGGGCCAGTATAGTTGCCGTGGTGGTGCCGTCTCCAGCGTCATCACTTGTTTTGCTGGCCACCTCCTTGACCATTTGAGCGCCCATATTCTCAAATCGATCGGTGAGTTCGATTTCCTTGGCCACAGTAACTCCGTCTTTGGTGATAGTGGGCGTTCCCCATGATTTTTCCAGAATGACATTGCATCCACGAGGACCCAAGGTCACTTTAACAGCATCAGCCAAGCGATTAACGCCCCTCAGCATTTTCGCTCGGGCATCACTACCGTATTTGATTATTTTTGCGGTCATATTTATTCATCTCCTTTGATCTATTCGATAACACATAAAATATCGTCAGCCTTAAGAATCAGGTAATCCGTACCCCCTATATTAATTTCCGTTCCGGCATATTTAGCAAACAAGACCAGATCCTTTTCTTTTAAATCCAATGAGATCCGCCTGCCGTTTTTGTCCGGTTTGCCCGGACCAACCGCAACAACCTCACCCCTTATGGGTTTCTCTTTGGCAGTATCCGGAATAATAATCCCGCCTTTGCTTTTTGTTTCTTCATCAAGTCTTTTTATGGCCACACGGTCATTAAGAGGTTTTAATTTCATCATGGGATCCTCCTTTTTTTTGTATAACAAATAGTCCGAGGTGATCTCTTCCTTTATCCCGGATATAGCAACAAGGATGCCAAATTTATAACATCTTGAAATTTCTTTAATTAATTTGATCAAGACAAATCGGAACCGTATCATTATCCACGTGCTTGAATTAAAGGCCCAATCCGCCCTCGCCCCGGCAACCATGGGCACTTTGTACTTATTTGTGTAATATCAGTATGCTAAAAATAAACCTGTATATTTTAAATCCATAAATTGAATCGGTTTAAGCCATGCCATCGTAGACATCGCATGTCCGGTAGCGCTGTAAATAGGAACCCATGTGTCCTGAAAATGCTTCAATTGTAAGATGCTAAGGCCAATTAACTTTAACCTAAATTGAGCGATTTTTTACTCGATCTGCACCGATCTCTTGCGCATCAAGGATCCGCGAAAATCCTCGACATATCCATCCCGATGTCTTTTCGGGACGGTTTTCGCGAACCCTTATGCATCAAGATCTCAGCACATCCCTTCGCAAAAAATCGCTCAACTTAGGTTTAAAATGATTATGATATTTGGTTATTATGTTTTTGGCACAAAGATTGCTCAACCTATTTTTTACAGAACGATTTGATTGGGTAGCATAATATTTGCTTTATTTTTATTGTTTGTATGGACATGACAGAGACAACAACTATTCGTGGGATCGTAATACCAGTCGCCTGGGATGAAAAAGGGGATGTCATTTCAGTGGCCATCGCCACTTACCACGAAGAAAAATATCTGGTTGCGGACAATATAACCGGTCGAAGGCTAATGTCCTTATTGAAAGAAAGTGTGATTGTGGATGGGGTCATAAAAGATGAAGACACAGTTAAAATAATCTACGCCAAAAGAATTAGAATAAATAAACATGGAACTCAAGATACAGGAAGAAAAATAAATCAAATCAATGGTAAATAAAAAATGAAAAAATACATAGGAATTTGGGTAGACCACAAAAAAGCGGTAATTGTCACAAAAAAACAGCCGGAACGATCATATGAAGAAGATGTGGAATTAGCGGTGACTCAAATAAGCTCGGATGTCGAAAGAAAAGTACGTCTGGCCGGCGGATCGCGGACACGTAATACCCCATGGGGGCCTCAAGAGATTGCCGTGGACAGTAAGATCGAAGCCCGGCAGAAACAGCAGCTTAAAAAATTTTATCACCGAATTATTGAGTTTATAAAAGATGCGGACAAAATTCTAATTATGGGTCCGGAAGAGGCAAAATTAGAACTGAAAAAGGAAATCGAAAAGTCAAAAGCACTAATTCCGAAAATCGTTGGCGTGCACACCAGTGACAAGATGACCAACAATCAAATCGCTGCAAAGGTCAAATCGTATTTCGGCCAAAAATGACCGATAGCAACTGTTGACAACCCGTTGAACAAGAAAAGCCTGCGTCTTCCGGAAGCAGGTTTTTTTATTGACACGGGTAACCGTACATGACAAATTTTATGCCAAACCTCACGACAAAGAAAAGAAACCATTCATCTTTTTATCTTTTAACGATTTTTTTATCGATTGTTACCATGAACGTATTGGTCATTTCTTACGCCCAAGATGTCATCGGGTTGATTTCAGAGGCCCTTTCCGATAAGGTGGTTGTGGAACATGCCGATGCGGTTTCGACTGCACTTCAGATCCATAAACAAAATCCTTTTGACCTCATTTTCACAGATCTCAACCAGCTGCAGGCTGAAATCTCGACAGACAATTTCAGTGAAGCTATTCAGCCCTTTAAAAAATCCAATCCCTACGTAAAACTTGTCGTTCTCTCATCTAAAAAAGATATCCGGAAAGCGGTCTTTGCCATCAAGAACGGTGCCGAGGACTACCTGACGTATCCCATCGATGAGGAAGAAGTCCGGCTGGTGTTTACTTCGATGGGGGATATGCGGGTTAAAGACCTCGAGCTGGACTATCTGCGCGACCGTTTCTGGAAAATGGAGTGGATGGATATCATTCGCTCATGCAACCCTGTTATGCGCGAGATATTTCAAAGTATTCGATCGGTAGCGCCGACCATCGCCACCATGTTGCTGCTGGGCGAAACGGGCACCGGAAAGGGATTGCTGGCTCAACTTATTCACAGGCACAGCCTGCGGAACGAAAAACCTTTCATTGCTGTTCATTGCGGTGCGATTCCGGACACCCTCCTTGAAAGCGAACTGTTCGGTCATGAGAAAGGCGCGTTTACCGGAGCCGATCACAGGAAGTTGGGCAAATTTGAAATGGCGCGCGGCGGGACCATCTTTCTGGATGAAATCGGCACCATCACCACAGCCGCCCAGATTAAACTGTTGCAAGTATTGCAAGACGGCACGTTCAGCCGTGTCGGCGGTACAGGGCAACTGAACACGGATGCCCGCATCATTGCCGCAACCAATGCCGATTTGAAACAGCTTACTGAAAAGGGCCTGTTTCGTAAGGATCTGTATTACCGTCTGAATGTTTTTCCTATAGAGATCCCGCCGTTAAGGGATCGCCTGGAGGATCTGCCCTATATTATCGACATATTTTTGAGCAATCTAAATGCCAAATACGGCAAAGGGATCTACAAGCTCCATCCCGCTGTGAAAGAGGGGTTTAAAACCTATGATTGGCCGGGTAACATCCGAGAATTGGAAAACATTTTGGAACGTGCTTATATCCTCGAAAATAGCGATATGCTCGGTCCCCAGAATTTTCCACCCGATTTGGTGATGGTCACCCCTTACATTGGAACCTTGCCGGATCAAGAGGAACTGCCCTTGGCTCAGGCCAGGCAAATCGCCACAGAAGAATTTGAACGCTCCTATTTAAAAGACCTCCTGAAACGATGCAAAGGGAGAATGAATCTGGCCGCTAAAAAAGCCCAAATCACTACCCGCCAGATCAATAGGCTCATGGCTCGCCATGGTATCCGGAAAAACGATTTCAAGGTTTGACCGGCGGCCCAAGTTACCCTTCACTTTTTTCTCATCATTACCTTTTTGAACGGGAACCAGCGATTCGATAGGAACCGGGACGTCCGATAACAAACCGGCCTTTTTGTAATCGGATAATCCTTGTCCGAAATTCCACAACAAAATCTGTTTAATTTTTAATAAAAACAACAACTTAATTTCGACAAGATGAGCACATTGAGGTTTGGCATAAAGATTGCTGAAAGATCGATTGACGGGTTACACAATCGTCATGTAAAATAGTTTGATCTATCTAAGACAATTTAAAAGGGAGTATGATCGATGAAAAAACAAATGCAAAAGAAAGCAAAACGGCGCCGAACAACATTTTCATTCAATGATCCAGAGGCCAAAAAAGTCTCTTTGGTTGGGGAATTCAACAACTGGGACCCCGCAAAACATCCGATGAAATGCGACGGTAACGGTCTGTGGACAAGAACGATCATGTTGGAGCCGGGAATCTATGAATACAAATTTTTGGCAGACGAGAATTGGATGTTAGATACTAAAAACGAACATTCCAGCCTTAACTGTTATGGAGCCTTGAACAGTTTGATTACGGTTTCGCCTTGGCAGAAATAAGGATGGCAATTCTGTCGAAAAGATTTTTATAATTTTAAGTCGATAATCGAATAAGCCGGCTAAATTAACAGGGGGCGGATCTCATGACAAAATTCATTGATTTATTAACGGTTGTTATGGTATTTTTGAGTGCCTGCTTTTGTATGTATTGCGTCGCTTTCATGTTGGGTATCGCATAGCCGTTTCTTACCCAAAAGTAAAGATGTGGTTCTGATAAATGTGGACGCAAAAGGCAAAAGGAAAATGTTTACAAAGAGTTGCAAAAAGTTAGCTCCCATCATGTACGGCTGGTCTATGTCGAAAAAGTGCTTTATGAAAACTATAAAGACTTTCTCCGGAAAACTTACGAACCGTATCGACGCAAAAAATCAAAAAAAGACTGGATGAATAAGTTATAGTCTGGAATCCGAAGATGTTTTGGAAATGATCTGTCGACCCTTAACGGAACTACAGGAAGCTTAGGTTGAAAGGAGCTGGGAATGACACCCAAACGCATTGCCTTAATTATCATTGCTATTTTGTTTGCCGTTTTTATTCTTCAAAACGCCCAAGTGGTGGAAGTTCGATTTTTATTCTGGGGCACCAAGGCGTCCCGGGCCATTGTTTTGCTGGTCACCTTCTTTCTCGGTCTTGTTTCCGGATGGCTGTCCGGCTGGAAACAAAAAAAGCCGGCCGAGAATAAACCCAAACCGAATATGTAATGGTCCTTAACCAAAGCAAATAATCGCTTTCCCCATCCCGGCGCCGCAGCTAATCATCGAGCGAATCGCTTCTTCGACCGACACATTTCCGGGGTGGACAGGCTCGCTCTTTAAATGGAAAATAAGTCCGGTGGTTGGATTTGGTCCTGTGGGCACAAAGACCGAACAGCGACCGTCCGGGTACTCATCCCTGATAAAGCCTGTCATCAAGGTCTCATTATCATACGTCTCCACCAACACTACCGACGAAAAGGGAAATTTCTTTTTGCCCAGAAACTGTATGACCGTTGGCTTTTCAATCTTTCTCTTATTATCCGTCTTTCGGTTACCAACGGATGATCTGAAAAGCCAAATATGCGCCATACGACATCTTAAGATGGTTATCGAACAGCCTCAATTTTATGAGTGATTTTAATCTGGAAGATACGGAAAGTGGATGGTGGATTAATTTCAAAGATATTTTGATTATTGAAAAAGACATGAAGTCTTATTGGACAAACGGGAGATAGAGATGGATTCTTTTATTTTTATAAAGCTATTTGGGATATTCCTGCTCATTATGGGGAATGCATTTTTTGTGGGCTCTGAAATCGCACTCACTTCAGCGCGGCGCAGTCGTATTCAACACCTCGCCGAACATGGAGATTCGGCTGCGAAGATCGTGAAAATTCTCCACTCTGAACCAGAGCGTTTCTATTCTGTGACCCAAATAGGTATCACATTAATGTCGTTAGCCCTTGGAGCTATCGGAATTTCTACGATTACCACCGTACTAAATCCACTGATAAATTTTGTTGTTGCACACCTTTCAGCAATTGTACCTCGCCCCAGCGCCCATTATGTCGCACAAACTTCTGCCCAAATCATTGCCTTCATTTTCATTTCGGCGTTACATATCGTCGGAGGAGAGTTGGCCCCGAAAGTCTATGCCTTCCACAAGCCGGTGAGAACCAGCCTTACTGTAGCGCGAACAATCAACCGTCTATACCGCTTGCTCTCCTCAGTCATCTGGTTGCTGAACTATGCTTCAAACGGTCTTTTGAGGTTGTTGGGACAAAAGGACTTGGCCAGCCCGATCAGTGGGCATTTATCAATATCGGAAGATGAATTGCGCTCTATCTTGGTTGCAAGTGAATCAGAAGGCATCTTAGAACCGGAGGAAACGGCGATGATACAGGCCGTTTTCGACCTCGAAGAACATTCTGCCGGTGAAATCATGATCCCGCGTACAAAAATCGTCAGCCTTCAAAAAGATATGACGATCAAGGAGTTTCTTGAGATCTTCCAGCATGAAAGACACCATCGTTATCCGGTATATGATACCCATATCGACAATATCGTAGGTATGCTTTCTATCAAAGAAGTGTTGAACAATGTTGGCCATAAGGAGATGGCCCAAAATATTGAGCTTCCGATCAGCGAAATTATGCTGCCCCCTTATGTAGTTCCTGAAAGCAAAGCTCTCAGATCTCTGCTCGCAGACTTCAAGGCCCATAGACAGCAAATGGCGATCGTTATCGATGAGTTTGGCGGTACTGCCGGGCTCGTTACACTGGAGGACATCTTAGAGGAAGTCGTGGGCGAATACGAAGACGAGTTCTCATCAGCCCCCCAGGTTATAAAAACAAAGGGAAAAGAAGAAAAAATTATTATTGATCCGAGCATCTATCTGGAAGATCTCGAAAAGATGATCAAGCTCTCTTTCCCTATCGGAGATTATAAAACACTGGCAGGGCTCATTTACAAGCACCTTGATCGAGTGCCTGAAATCGGCGACACGGTTCAACTTCCTGGATGCAAAATCACTGTGGAATCCATGGAAAGACACCGTATTACCCAGGTTAGTTTCGAACGAAATATCGTAAAGCAAGTGATGTCGTCCACGGAACCTTATACGGAAGGTAACACCCCGAAAAATAAATAAAATCAGAGATGCAAATAAACATTCACAAACAGACACGGTCAAAAAAGAAAAAAACGCGGAAAAAGATAATTTTATGAATATTCTTGACCTTCTGTATATTTATTCCTTTTTCAATTGTATAATTAAATCCTTGCTCTTTTCCAGCAAATCGATCGATGAATCGATATTTTTTTTCAACTTGTCGTACAATTGACGCTCGGCAAGATCCGGAGGCATCAGCTTGTTGTTAATCTGTATCTGCTCGGACATAATGGTAATTTGTTTAGTCGACGTTTCCAAACTCCTTATTCTGACATCAAAATAATGAGCCCGCCTTTTTTCCTTCAGATCCATAAATAGGGTTAATAAGTCATTTTCATATTCACATACAGATGATATCGCGTTAATCGCCAAAGTTGTCGATATCCAAATATTTTTATGCTCGTCATAATTTTTATCGTCTTTTCCGGTGTTTTCCAACATTTTTTGAAGGTACTCAAATCGATTCAAATTATCGGATAACGTCGATAAAATGGTCTGAATTTCTGATTTTATATAAAATTCATCCGTGGAGGATGTTTGCGCATTCAATATCTGTGTACTGAACACGATTAGGCTGATTAACAGACTGATTAACCATATTGGGCAATTTTTTTTCATTTGATTTGCTCACTTTCCAATGTAACGAATTTGAATTTGATGAAAAAGCAAATTATAGATAACATGGAGGGGAAAAATGGCAATTTTTTCCCTCATGAAATTATAGGGAAAAGCAGAGATCCTGTTTCAACAGGGCTGTGGGAAGCTTCAATATATGAGTTCGGACCTTCACCGATTGATGTTTACCCTATCGTTGCATAAACAACACATCAGATTATACGTTAAACGGCTTAGACAAAGGCTTTGCGTTGATTGGAGTAACCATCATAAGATCTAACCGTTGGTGACATCCGATGAAAACACCTTTTTTGCTGTGTTGTTTACCTTCCAGGAAAGCCCTCCAGAGGCGGACAAGCCGATGACACCGCATCTCCTGCGTTATCAAGACCTTGCGGTAGACGACTACAGCTGCGGCCTTGATGCCTTGAACCTGCGGTATCCTCGGCTTTTGGTCGCGGTAGGAATGCGAGTTACCTCGCACCCCCCGCAGTTTGGATAGAAATG
>CAZBOB010000018.1:0-53428 GCA_964492995.1 uncultured Desulfobacteraceae bacterium
AGTCAACGCGAAAATTTTAACCACCCCAGTACGATCTGCCGGACCTACGGGGCAGGCAGGAATACATTGAGTATTTTGAGGATTAACCCGCCAAAGTTCGGTGGCGGGTTAAAATTTGAGCCTGTTGACAAATCCCGCTCAGCGGGGACGCAGAAATTGGGCAAAAGGGGACGTTTTGCAAAGGTCTCATATTAAAGATGCGACAACTTTGTCTCTCCGTAAATTTTTTTTGAGCAGAGAGGATGTTATGAAAGAAAATAAGTATTCACAATGTGTTGCATGCCGGAAACAGAAACCCATCGTTCCGGTAAAAAGAAAAATAACTCTGGATGTCGATGTCCAAAAGACTTTCAGATTGATAACCGACTTTGTCACGGGAGAAAGGATTCCCGATGTCGGTGCAGAGGCCAACCGCCAGATTGTTGAGAGGTATCTGGTGGCAGAAAAGGGATACACAAAGGATGATATTGAAGTCGATGCTCCCCTTGAGGTGACAATAGGCGATGACCCCTATTGCTCATGGGTTGACCTGGTTGTCTCTGTGGACAACAAGCGGTATATAGCGGTTAAATGTGCATCGGGTTCCCTGGGTTCAAGGGAAAGGGAGATTATTTCCGCCGCCAGACTCTTGGATGAATACCAGATTCCTCTTTCCGTGGTCTCGGACGGCAAAACTGCCATGGTGCTCGATACCGTATCCGGTGAAAAGATCGGAGAGGGTCTTGATGCGATTCCGTCGAAAAGAGCGTTGAAAGAAACGGCTGAGAGGTTTAAATTGCAGCCGGTTGCTGAAAAACGGCTGGAGCGTGAAAAGCTGATCTTCCGTTCCTATGACAGCATGAACGTGAATGTAGGCCGTAAAATATCATCCAAATAATAATCGAATACCTAACCCGGAAAAGTTACAAGTGAGCTAAAATTTGAAGTGAGCTAAAATTTGAAGTGAGCTAAAATTTGAAGTGAGCTAAAGTTAAGGAGTTGCTAGGCTTCAGCTTTTATACAAATTGGCAGTATTCCTTAACTTTAGGCACTTTAGGTCACTTTAGGCACTTCACACTTAATTGGTTAAGCATTTTTTTTGCCACAAAAAGTACAAAATTCACAATTAAAAAACTATAGATTTATTTGCATAAGATCCTCTGCAAGAAGCAGCGGGCCGGAATAGGTTTTTCGGCACTCTTTCTTGATATCGACGTGATCGCATTCCGGATAAAAATGAGTCAAAACCAGTTTGCGGACATTGGCCCGGTCTGCAATCTCGCCTGCCAGAGAGGGGGTAAGATGCCCTTTTACCTTCAATTCATCGGGAAGTGCCGATTCACAAATAAGAAGATCTGCATCCTTTGAAAGCGTCACCAAATTTTCGGAAAAATCCGTATCGCCGGAATAGACTGTGGATATTCCGCCGGGACTTGTTATTCTGTATGCAATGCTCTCCGGGTTGTGCTCAACCGGAAACGATTCCACTTTAAAATCATCAAACTCCCTCATGTCATAACCGGTATTGTCGAGTTCAACAATGGTCAAAAGATCCGGCGCAAGTTCGATCCAATGACCATAAACATTTTTCAGGTTGTCATAAAATGTTGCAAATCCCTTTCCGGCCATCAGTGTAAGCGGAATTTTACGCCGGCTCCCATCAGGATATTTGTTGGCAAACAAAAACGGGACCAGTTCAGCGGTATGATCCGGGTGGAAATGGCTGTAAAAAACAAAGGAAACATCGAATATTTCCACACCGTTCTCAAGAAGCTTGTGCATGGTACCGGCTCCGGAATCGAAAACAAGAAATTTGTCCCTTATTTTCATGAGTATTGAGCATGAACTTCGTTTCAGAGAAGGGACACATGTTCCAGAACCGAGGATGGTCACAGATGTTTCGACAGTATCAGAACTCATTTTTTGCCCGCTTTTTTTTCAACTTTGTTTATGATCCACCGTAAGAGCTTTTTATCATCCTTATAATCAACAACCTCTTTGAGGTCTGCAAACGGAATTTCAGCACGCGCCATGCTTTTATGGCCGCCAGCAGGGCCGATTTGTCCAAAACTTAGTTTGGCGACTTTTCCTGCATGCTTGCGAAGCCCGTCGTTTCTGAAAACAAGAACCAGTTTTTTATTATATAAACCAGAGACAATGCTCCAGTTCACAGAGCTGATTTTCATGAAAAAATCTGCTATAATCACGCAAATGTCAGGATTTACGACCGAACCGAGGTAAGCAAACATATGTCCTTTACGGATACGCTTATTCTCAAGGGCAATTTTAAAATATTTTAAAAAATCGAGTGTCAATTCCGACTGCTCAATCTTGTGGACAAGATGGAGATTAGAATGACGGTAAAGAAACTGAAATGCCCTGACATCTTCAATTAAGGTTTGACGTACAAAATTGCCCGTATCTGTTTTAATGGCATAAAACAGGCCGGTGGCCAGTTTGCCGGAAGGTTTAATTTTTGCCGCCCTTAAATATTCGGTCATTATGCTGGCAGTTGCTCCGTATTTAGGGCGGATATCCACAAAAGGCGCACTCGCACCGGTGTCGGGATGATGATCTATAATGACATTCGGCGGGTACTCTGTAAATATTTCATTATGGTCCGGCTGGGAATCGACAATTACAAAACGGGTGAATGAATCTTTGACAATGTCTCTAATTGCAACAAGATCCACACCCAACAGACTGATCATCGCGATATTGTCCGGACGTTTAATGATGTTGATATTGGAAATGGTTACACCGGATACTTTGCGCCAAAGCAATCTTTTGACCGCCATGGCGCTTGCAATCGCATCCGGATCGGCATTGATCAGTATAAGAACATTATCCTCGCCTTCAAACTGATCATAAAAACGGCGCAATTTTTCGGCGGCAGAGAGTGTCATAGGGGCATTTAGTCAAACTCTTATCTGTGCAGTTAAGATTTTATTTTAAACCAATACCAAATCATAATTTGGACTTCGGGTTTTGAATTTTTGGCTAAATAAATAAGATACTCGGTCATGCACTACTAAACCTATAATATATTACAAAAAAAATTTAATGCAATCATACTTTTTTTTTCAATTCAAATAAAACACGAAAAAAAATCGTTTATCTTCTTGACAGTTACAAATAATATCTGTTATCAGACTATCATTTTTTTTAGAGGCATTTATTAAAAATCAAAGCAATGCTTCGAATTTAAAAAGTTTTTATCAGGCAGGATGCCAAAACAGAAAAAAAAGATTTTTGACTACAAAAGAAACCGGCCCTGGGTCGAAAATCTTTATATTGTAACGCAACTGGGCCTTACAATGGCCGGTTGCATTGCTTTTTGTTTTTTTATCGGACTATATCTTGACAAATGGTTGGGAACACGGGGTGTTTTCATAACTATCTTTATTATTTTGGGTGTTATCGGTGGCGGAAACGTTGTATACCGTCAAATTCTCGATATAACCGAACAAACCGAACAAAAGGAAAATAATAAAATAAATTCCGAAAATGGAGACGCTTAGACAAACACAAAAAAAGTACTGTACCAGAGCAATCACGGTTGCAATTTTTGCAGGACTGTTATTTATCCTGATCGATTACAAACCCATTGGAAAGGGTTTGATTCTGGGAACTGTTTTCAGCATCTTAAATTTTATCTTAATGGGTGAAATGCTCCCACTGAAAATTGGTAAAACAAAAGGAAAAACTTTCATGTTTTCCCTGGGTTCGATTTTTTTCAGATATCTTATTTTAGCCATACCACTGGTAATGGCCATCAAACTTGAGCAATACAATCTTATTTCTGTAGTGGTCGGTATTTTTTTTGTCCAGGTTTTTATTATGGCGGATCACTTGTTAGATTTTTTATGGTCTGCCCGTGGAAAACAGGTCTAGGAAGATTTTATTATGGAAGATTTAGGTAAAATCCACCAACTCATCGTTCCTTGTTTCGGACACGATATGGTCTTTAATCTTGAAATCATTGTAATGACCTGGATCGTCATCACCGCGCTGATTTGTTTTGGTTTTCTGGCTGCCAGAAAAAAGAATATGCTGCCCGGCCCCTTACAGGTAGTGGGAGAATTATTTATTACAGCTCTTTACGGTTTGACCGGGGATGCTCTGGATGAGGAGCTGGCAAAAAAATATGCGCCTCTAATATGTGCGCTGTTCATGTTTCTGTTAATGTGCAACTGGCTGGGGCTCATTCCCCACCTTGAAGAACCGACCAAGGACCTCAACACGCCGTTAAGTCTGGGGATAATGGGGTTTTTCATTGCCCATTATACCGGAATTAAGGCCAAGGGTTTAAAACGTTATCTATTAGATTACTGCCATCCGATTTTCATCATGGCGCCGCTGAATGTGATCGGTGAACTTGCCAAGATTGTTTCCATTTCCTTTCGTCTGTTCGGCAACATTATGGGCGGAGCAATCATTATACTGGTGGTATCCTATTTAACGTACAGTATAATTTTGCCGCCATTTCTAAATGCGTTTTTCGGACTTTTTGTCGGCACAATTCAGGCTTTTGTCTTTACCATGCTTACGCTTGTATACATTTCAGTGCAGGTTAATTAAGTTATGTCATATGATGTTAAAACTTGGATAGATGTGGCTGCATTTTTGGGAGCCGGGCTCTCAATGGGTTTGGGCGCCATCGGAACAGCAGTCGGTATAGGTTATACTGGGGCAAGGGCTACAGCAGCTATGTCCCGAAATCCCGAGATGTCAAGCGAAATATTTAAGACAATGCTGGTCGGGCAGGCTATTGCTGAGACGGCTGCAATTTTCGCCCTGGTTGTTGCGATGATGTTACTTTTTATAAAATCCCCTGACCTATCATATATCAGGATCGCGGTTCTTATAGGATCTGGATTGTGTATGGGGTTCGGGGCTATAGGTTCAGGTGTGGGCGGAGGTTTCCCCGCAGGTGAAGCATGTACCGGTATAGCGCGTCAGCCGGCAAATACTAAACGGCTGAACACAACCATGCTGGTAGGTTCATCAATATGCCAAACACCCGCAATCTTTGCTCTGGTAACCGCTCTTATTCTTTTATTTTCAGATTTTTCCGGCCATCCCCTTTCCCCAACCTGGGCGGCTGTTCTGGGGGCGGGGCTCGCATGCGGAATAGCTGCCATCGGTCCGGGTTTTGGTGACGGTCTGGTTGCGGGCGCCTGCTGTGAGGCGGTGGCAAGGCAACCTTCAGCGGCGACAATTGCGACGACTACTATGCTTTTGGGAATGGCGGTTACTGAAACAACAGCCATATATGGACTTTTAATAAGCTTTATATTGATGTTCAAAACCTTTCCGACAACGGACGCGCTTGCACCTGCCATGGCTTTACTTGGTGCGGGTTTGTGCATGGGGATCGGTGCTATTGGGCCTGGAATCGGAGAAGGACTAGCAGCGTACAGCGCAGTGGGTCAGGTAGGAAAAAATCAGGATAATAGCGCAGAGTTAATAAGAGTAATGCTGGTAGGTCAAGCGGTTTCCGAATCCACCGGAATCTATTCTCTGGTGATCGCTCTGATTTTAATTTTTGTCGTGTGATTATAATCTCTTTTGATAACAAAATAAACCATAAACTTTTAGGAGGATAAAAATGGCAATTGAAGGCGCGGATATTATAAAAGCAGCTGCTTTTCTAGGAGCGGGACTTGCAATGGGGATCGGAGCCATCGGTCCGGGAGTCGGCGAAGGTATGGCCGCTGCAAAAGCATGTGAAGCAATCGGTAAGAACCCCAAAGAAGCGGGACTGTTGACCCGAACGATGCTCGTCGGTCAGGCGGTTTCCGAGTCAACCGGAATCTATTCACTGGTTATTGCTTTATTACTTCTTTTTGTTGTTTAATTCCTGAAGCTATTTTTTTGGAAAACGTACTATGCATATTATCAGCAACATAGCTCTTATAACTATAAATGAAACGCTATTTGTTCAAGTTATATCTTTCCTAATCTTTTTGTTTATCATTAACCGTATTATGTTTCGTCCTTTACAAAATACAATGAGCGAAAGGGAGAGCTATATAGATCAGATAAATCGCGATATTGCGGATGTGACCAAGGAGCTTCAAAGCCTCACAAATAAGCTGCAAGCAAAGGAAATGGAAACAAGAACTCAGGCTTTTGAATTACAGGGTGAAATCGAAGAATTAGGAAAAAAGGAGGCCGCTACGATATTCGCTTCTGTTCAGGAGGAGATAAAAGCTAAAAAACAAAAGGCTGAAAAAGAAGTTGAAACTCTGCTTTCTGATGCCAGAAAAAACATCAAAAAGGAATCGGAATCCCTGGTGGTGAATATCATGGAATGTTTGTTGGATCGGAGGCTGGTTCAATGAATAGGCTCGATAAAATAATGTGGTTGTGCTTTTTATTTTTAGTAGGGATTATAAGTTTCCATCTTTGCGGGCAAGACGTTTGGGCTGCTGAAAACGCAGGGAGTTGGCGTAGTACGTATGACATAGTGTTAAAATGGATCAATTTCATAATACTTGCCTTTGTGTTGGTTAAATTTGGCAGAGCGCCTCTCACGAATTTTTTACGGGGTAAAAAAGAAAATCTGGCGCGGGGAATAAAGCAAATAGAGAATGAAAAGGCAGAACTTAAAGACAAAATCAAGGAGACTTCTAAAATTCTCGATGAAAGTGAAGTCCGTTTTATAGAACTAAAAGAGCGAATCGTTCGCCAGGGGGAAAAGAAAAAAGAGGCCATTATCCAAACTGCTCAAAAGCAAAGCAAGATGATGCTGGAAGACTCAAAGCGAAGAATCGATACTCATTTTATACAGGCCAAAAACAAATTTAGGGCGGAAATGATTGACGAGGCTATTGATCTGGCAATGGAAAGACTTCCCAAAGAGATTACCGATGAAGATAATGAGAAATTAACCATTGATTACTTGGCCTTAGTAGAATAAAACGTAACATCTCAACAAGTCAGATCTTTTTCATTTTATCATCAGTGGACCCCCTAATTTATTGGGACCTTACAATAAAACAAGTTAGGGGCTTCGCCCCAATTGGAATGGTGGAATGATGGAATAATGGAATAATGGGTTCTAGGATAATGCAATGTTGGGTTAATGGTAAAATATGTGTTGAAGATAAAATCAAAAATGGATAATATCCTTTTAAAAACCAACCTTCCAGTATTCCACCCTTCCATTATTCCATGTTCGAGGCAAGCGTTCAAGCCTCAAAAAATATCCTATATTCTTATTAAGTTGTAGAAATTCCGAGACGTTTTAATAAGCCCGGCCTATCATAAGCCGAGCTTATTCTATTTGAAAAAAGAAATCATTTAAACCTAATCACAAAAATAGAATTTTTTCCCGCTTTATTCATATTAGACCGGGGTAAACACGACCCGGTCTCCTTTGATATCGGCCCTTAACTTTGTTCCTTCCGGGATATTTCCCTGCAGGATCTCTATGGAAAGCGGATTTTCGATATATTTTTGAATGGCTCTCTTTAACGGGCGAGCACCATATATCTGATCAAATCCTTTCTCAGCAAGAAAAATTCGTGCATTCTCTGAAAGAACAAGAGCCAGGTTCATTTGAGCCAGTCTTGATCCCAGCCGTTTAACCTGGATGTCGACGATTTCACCGATCTGTTCCTGTGTTAGATTATCAAAAATTATGATTTCATCGATCCGGTTTAAAAATTCAGGCTTAAATTTCGCTCGAAGCGCTTCGGTAATTCTGGACTCCATTTCTTCGCGTCTTGATTCCCCAAGCTCCTGAATCCACCGGCTGCCCACGTTTGAAGTCATGATTATGATCGTATTCTTAAAATTGACCGTCCTTCCATGACCGTCTGTCATCCGGCCGTCATCTAAAATTTGAAGCAGCACATTAAAAACCTCGGGATGTGCTTTTTCGATTTCATCAAACAGCACCACGGAATACGGCCGCCGACGGACAGCCTCTGTAAGATAACCCCCTTCTTCATAACCCACATACCCTGGAGGGGCTCCGATCAGTCTCGAAACAGCGTGTTTTTCCATGTATTCCGACATGTCAACTCTAACCATGGCCTGTTCGCTGTCAAAGATAAATTCCGCCAGCGCCTTGGCTAATTCGGTCTTACCGACACCGGTGGGACCCATAAAAATAAACGATCCGATGGGCCGGTTTGGATCCTGCAATCCCGAACGGGCCCGACGAACTGCATTTGAGATCCCAGATATGGCTTTTCTCTGTCCAATTACCCTATCCCCGAGGCGATCCTCCATATGGATAAGTTTCTCCCGTTCACCCTCGAGCATCCTGCTGACAGGGATACCGGTCCATCTGGATATGACTTGGGCAATGTCTTCAGCATCGACTTCCTCTTTGAGCATTTTTTTGTTTTTTTGAAGGCTGGCGAGTTTTTGATTGGCCTGGTTCAAGCTATTTCTGAGTTCTGAAGCCTTTCCGTATCTAATCTCCGCAACCTTTGCCAGATTCCCCTCTCTTTCCGCCTGCTGTTCTTCAATGCCAAGCTGCTCCTGATGCTCCTTGATCTTTCTTATTGTCTGAATCAGATCTTTTTCATTCTGCCAGTGGGCTTTCATTTCAAGGATTTCATCCTTCAGGTTATTTATCTTGGCTTCAAGCCTGGATAGACGCTCTTTGGATGCAGAATCAGATTCTTTTTTCAACGCTTCCCGTTCTATTTCAGCCTGGGTTATCTTGCGCTGGATTTCATCTATTTCCACGGGCATACTATCGATTTCAATCCTGAGTTTTGAAGCACATTCATCCATCAAGTCGATAGCTTTGTCCGGAAGAAAGCGGTCGGAAATATAACGATGAGACAGTGTGGCAGCGGCAACGATGGCCGAATCCTTAATCCGAACACCATGATGGACCTCGTATTTTTCCTTAAGACCCCGGAGCACAGATATGGTATCTTCCACTGTCGGCTCGAGTACCATAACCGGTTGGAAGCGCCGTTCCAGGGCAGCGTCTTTTTCAATGTATTTACGGTATTCATTCAATGTGGTAGCGCCCACACATCGCAGTGTGCCCCTGGCAAGGGCCGGTTTTAACATATTTGAAGCATCCATGGCGCCTTCGCTGGCTCCTGCTCCCACAAGGGTGTGTAGCTCATCGATAAAAAGAATAACTTCTCCTTCTGCTTTTTCGACCTCTTTTAGAACCGCTTTCAGACGATCTTCAAATTCTCCCCTGTACTTGGCGCCGGCAATGAGCGCCCCCATATCAAGGGCAACAAGCCGCCTATTTTTGAGGCTTTCAGATACATCTCGGGCAACAATACGTTGGGCCAGGCCCTCAACAATAGCGGTTTTTCCGACACCCGGTTCTCCGATTAAAACAGGATTATTTTTTTTACGCCGGGAGAGCACCTGGACAATCCGCCGGATTTCATCATCACGGCCGATAACGGGGTCAAGCTTGCCCAAGCGGGCCAGATCGGTTAGATTACGGCTAAATTTGTCAAGCGCCTGGTATTTTTCTTCCGGGTTCGGATCGGTTATCCGCTGAGTCCCTCGAATATCCAAGAGAACTTTTAAAATCGATTCTCTTGAAATTCCCTTTTCCCCTAAAATTTTGGCGGCTTCTCCCTTCTTTTCGTCTGATATGGCAAGAAAGATGTGTTCAATACTGACATATTGATCTTTCATTTTGGCAGCCTCTGCAAAAGCAGCATCAAGAACCATTTTTGTCCGGGGAGATATAAAAGCATCTCCAACCGTACTTCCGCTTACTTTTGGAATTCTGTCGATGGATACGGCAAGTTCGCGGGAAACATCATCCGAAGAAACACCTAGTTTATCCAGCATGGCCCGGGCGATTCCTTCCGATTCATTGAGCATGGCAAAAAGTAAATGCTCCGGTTCGATCTGCTGGTTTTTATGTTCTGAAGCCATGGATTGGGCATTTTGAATAAGTTCTTGTGATTTTATAGTAAATTTATCAAAACGCATTAATTCCTCCTGTGATTGTTATGGTCAGATATTAAAAAAATAAACATTGACGGTTTAATGTCAAACCTTCAAAAGATATGAATTTTAACACATTATTTTAGCGCGTAGAAGATTTGATTATTTAGTGTTATAAAAATCTTATAAAAGATCTCTTGACAACCTAAAAACTTAGATTTATAATACTTTATCTCGTTAGGGGTGTTGATATCATCTGAGAGTCCGGAAAAGGACAACCCTTAGCCACCTGATCAGGGTAATACCTGCGAAGGGAAACGGGCCTGCGATTCGGATTTTATTGCTCATGCTGTTTTCCTATTCGGGGAAACGGCATTTTTTTTGAAATAAAATTTGTTTACCTACCGATCGCCGCCTTTTTGCATACCGATCAGATAACACCCCTATTTAAACCGGGTTTCTCACTGCTCAGAACAATGCAGGAACACGGCATTTTTCAGGCCGAAACACAGTATATTACTTGGCCTTCAGATCCCATAAAATGGGAAAAAACGCAACGAACGGAGATATAAAATGACACAGATTGAAGCGGCCCGAAGCCATCAGATTACAGAGGCCATGCATCAGGTTGCCCAAAAAGAGGGCCTTACCGCTGAACAGGTGCGCGAAAAAGTGGCCGCCGGTGTGGTGGTGATTCCCAAAAACCGCAACCGGGATTTCGAAGCACGCGGCATCGGCCAGGGGTTGAAAACCAAGGTAAATGCCAACATCGGCACTTCCCCAAGCCACCATGATCTGAAAGAAGAACTGGTCAAACTCGATACGGCTGTTGCGGCGGGTGCGGATGCGGTGATGGATCTTTCCACCGGTGGCAACCTCGACCTCATATTGGAAACTATATTGAAACGCTCTCCGCTCATGGTCGGCACCGTTCCGATCTATAAAGTCGTTAGCAAATTGATGGCAAAAAACAAAACTCTACCGCAGATGACCGCGGACGACCTTATGGAAGAAATCGAACTGCAAGCCGAGGCGGGAGTCGATTTCATAACGGTGCATTGTGGTATCACCCGACAAAGCTTAAGCGCCCTTAAGGGGTGCAACCGGATAATGGGCATGGTGTCTCGCGGTGGCAGCTTTATCGCCGAATGGATCACCGCCAATAACAAGGAAAACCCCCTGTTTTCCCAATACGATCGTCTGTTGGAAATCTGTCGGCAACACGATGTTACCCTCTCTTTGGGCGATGGACTGCGTCCCGGGGCAATCCATGATGCCGAAGATCGTGCCCAAATTTCCGAGCTTTTAATTTTGGGCGAGCTGACGCGCCGCGCCCGCAAGGCCGGTGTACAGGTGATGATCGAAGGCCCCGGCCATGTTCCGCTGGGACTCATTGCCGGAGATGTGCAATTTCAAAAACGTCTTTGTGACAACGCCCCTTACTACGTGCTGGGGCCTTTGCCCACCGATATTGCTCCGGGATACGATCATCTGGTAGGCGCCATCGGCGGAGCCGTGGCCGCTGCCAGCGGTGTGGATTTCTTATGTTATCTGACACCTGCCGAACACTTGCATCTGCCTACGGTCCAGGATGTCCATGACGGGGTCATTGCCACGCGGATTGCGGCCCATATCGGAGATCTGGAAAAGGGGTTACCCGGGTCCGAGGAATGGGATCGGACCATGTCCATAGCGCGGCGGAAATTCGACTGGGAAACCATGTATAACCAGGCCATCGACCCGGAATTGGCTCGCAAGCGCCGCATGCAGTCGGAAGATCATGATCGGGATGTCTGCACCATGTGCGGTGATTTTTGCGCGATTAAAACCTTTGATCGCATCATGCTTTAACGGACTTAGGAGCCTTGTTTGGTCTTACAAGCGAATTGCCCGAAAGCCTCACCATCCGGTAGCGACAGGAAACGATTGGATGAAAGATTTGACCGCAATTCAGAAGATTCGGTACTCGCGCAACATCCTGGTTCCGGAAATCGGCACTACCGGACAGCAAAAGCTTTTAAGGGGCCGGGTCCTGGTGGTGGGTGCCGGAGGATTGGGCAGTCCTGCCTTGTTTTACCTGGCTTGCGCCGGCGTCGGGACTATCGGTATTGTGGATGGGGATCGAGTTGAATTGTCCAACCTGCAGCGACAGATTTTGTATACATCGGAGGATCTGGACGATTTGAAGACCCATTCGGCCCAAGAAAAATTGCATCGTCTGAACCCGGATGTTTGTATTGAACCTTACAGCGAGCCGTTTACTGCAAAAAACGGCCCCGCGTTGGCAAGCCGGTATGACTTTGTGATCGAGGCCACGGATAATTTCGAAGCCAAGTTTCTGGTCAACGACATATGCATTCATGCCAAGGTTCCCTTCTGCCATGCCGGCATCTTGGGAATGTTCGGCCAGGTCATGACCATCGTGCCCGGCCAAGGCGCCTGTTACCGTTGCGTGTTCGGCGACATTCCCGAGCCGGATCAGGTGTCCTCCACCGACAAAGTCGGGGTTTTGGGGGTGGTGCCTGGCGCGCTGGGGAGCATACAGGCCGCCGAGGCCGTCAAATTCTTGACCGGCAGCGGAAAATTGTTGCTCGGGCGGCTGTTGACCTACGACGCCCTGAATTTGATATTTCGGGAAATCGAACTGCCGCCGCCATGTTGCGACGTATGCCGGGCAGCAAAACTCATTGAATAAAAAAGGAGATGACCATGACCCAATTACCTCCGTTGATTATTGCGGATCGCGCCTTTCATTCCCGCCTGCTGGTGGGGACCGGCAAGTTTGCCTCCACCCAAATCATGCAGCAGGCTATTGCGGCCTCCGGAGCCGAGATTGTCACCGTGGCTCTGCGCCGTGTCGATTTGAGCGATCCCCAGGACAACCTCATGGAAGCCGTTGATAGAAATCGCTACCTGTTTTTGCCCAACACCAGCGGCGCCAGGGATGCGGAGGAAGCCATGCGTCTGGCACGAATTGCCCGGGCAGCGGGATGCGAGCCGTGGGTCAAGCTGGAAGTTACTCCCGATCCCCATTATTTACTGCCCGATCCGGTGGAAACTCTAAAGGCGGCCGAAATTCTGGTTAAAGAAGGATTCAAGGTGCTTCCTTATATTAATGCGGACCCGGTCCTTGCCAAGCGGCTGGAAGAGGTGGGAACGGTTACTGTAATGCCTTTGGGGGCCCCTATCGGAACCAATCGAGGTTTGAAAACACGCGACGCGATTCAGATCATTATCCAACAGGCGCAGGTACCGGTGGTGGTGGATGCCGGACTGGGAGCGCCTTCCCATGCGGCAGAAGCCATGGAGATGGGCGCTGATGCCGTTTTAATCAACACCGCCATTGCTACAGCCGTCGATCCGGTGGGTATGGCAGAAGCCTTCCGGCTGGGTGTGGAAGCCGGGTTTAAAGCATACATAGCAGGTCTGGGCCGACATTCTTGGGAGGCGGAAGCCAGTTCCCCCCTGACCGGATTTTTAAGGAGCAACCACGCATGAGTTTCTGGCAGAAAATCATTCAATATCGATGGGATCGGATCGAAGCGGCGATTTCCCGCAAGACGGCCCAAGACGTTCGGCAGGCTTTGCAGGCGCCTACTCGAAATTTTGACGATCTGTTGGCGCTACTCTCTCCTGCTGCGGCCGACTTTCTGGAAGAAATGGCTCTGGAGGCCCATCGCCTGACGGTTCAGCGCTTCGGTCGGACCATCCAAATGTTCGCCCCTGTTTATATATCCAGCGAATGCATCAATTCCTGTGTATATTGCGGGTTCAACCGCCACAATCAGATATCCCGCGCCACCCTAAGCGTAGCGGAAGTGGAGAAGGAAGTGATGTTTTTGCACCGACAGGGATTCCGTCACGTGCTTTTACTGACCGGCGAGTCGCCGCACCACGCACCGGTGGACTATTTGATCCGAGTCGCCAAGAAATTGCAACCGCTTTTAGCGTCCATATCCATCGAAATCTATCCGCTAACAACGAATGACTACCGCCGTATGATCCAAAACGGCGTGGACGGATTGACCGTTTACCAGGAAACCTACCACATAAAACGGTATGCCGAGGTCCATCCAGCCGGTCCCAAACGCAAATACCGCTGGCGTCTGGAAACCCCGGAACGCGGGGGTCAGGCCGGATTCCGTCGCCTGAATATCGGCGTTCTATTAGGATTGTCCGACTGGCGCGTGGACGGCGCCTTCGTGGGGTTACACGCCTCCTATCTGGCGCGCCGCTACTGGCAAAGCCACGTGTCGGTCTCCTTTCCACGCCTGCAGCCTGCGGCCGGAGGATTTCAACCCCAATTTCCCGTAAACGACGCTCATATGGTGCAGCTCATGTGCGCGCTGAGACTCTGTTTGCCCGATGCAGGCCTGGTCCTCTCCACGCGCGAACCCGCCAGCCTGCGCGAGAATCTGCTGCCCTTAGGGATTACCCAAATGAGTGCGGGCAGCAAAACCGCACCGGGCGGTTATGCCGCCAAAGAAAACGTCGAGGGCCAGTTTGAGATCAGCGATCTTCGCAGCCCACAAGAAGTAGTCAGCATGATCGCCGCCCATGGCTACGAGCCGGTCTGGAAGGATTGGGATGTGAGTTTCTTGAACCCGGCACAGCTTTGAGTGGCAGCGCTTTCTTCTGTTTACAGGGACAGGCGGTTTGTTTGCGATAACCCGGGAAATGGACCGTATGCAAAAGGAGCCTTTTATGCTGATTCATATCACGCTCAACGGTAAACCCCACGCGGTTGAACACCGCATGGATATCTTATCGTTGCTGGAAACATTGAAGGTACCTCCGGCCAGTGTTGTGGTGGAGCGCAATCGAAATATTTTACACCGGGACATGTTTGATCGCATTGTTTTAAAAGACGGTGATGAACTTGAACTCATTCGATTTGTAGGTGGCGGATGAATCGTAAAGAACGTTTAATAAAATTAAAGGCGATCGATATTTATCCGGTCACCTGCCAAAAACTTTCGGAAGGCCGAACCAACCTGGAAGTGTTGGCGGGGGTCCTGGCGGGCGGCGCCAAAATCATTCAGCTGAGGGAAAAGCATTGGGACAAGAAGGATCTCTATGAACTGGCCACTGAATTCCGCAAACGCACCCGCAGCCACGATGCGCTTTTGATTATTAACGATCATGTGGATGTGGCCCTGGCTGCAGGAGCCGACGGGGTCCATCTGGGTCAGGAAGATCTGCCCATCAGGGCGGCACGAAAAATCGCCCCGGAGCTGATTATAGGCGCTTCCAGCCACAATCTCATGGAAGCCCTAAAGGCCGAGCAAGACGGAGCCGATTACGTGAACATCGGTCCCATTTTCCCCACTAAGACCAAAGAAAATACGGGCCCTTTTCTGGGACCTGGAGCCATCAGTGAAATCGGGCCGCAGCTCACCGTACCCTTTACCACCATGGGCGGTATCAGTCCGGAAAATATCGGTCTGGTTCTGAAAGCGGGTGCACGCCGTGTGGCCATGATCACCGGCATAACGCGTGCTGCGGATATCGCCGCAAGGGTGCGCCGGCTCCGCAAAACCATCACGGATTATTATGACCGTTGACATTAGCCGATTCGGAAATTCTATCCCGTTGTAAGCGGGACAAATAAAGGGATTTGCTTATGGCTTGAATTTCTTCCTCGGAAGTGGCATGGCGGAAGGGCGGCGCAGAGGCCGCCCTTTTAAACGCTAGAGATGTAGCCTCCCCGGCGCATAAAAAAAGAAAAACCATAATAGCTTGTTAATAATATTTTACGCCAATGCCAAAAAGAGAAGCGTCTTCGCTGCTCATTTCCTTCCACCATCTTACTTGAGCGAGCGATGCGGTTCGCAGCCCATTGCAGAGTTCCGGTGCAGAAGTATCAAAGGAACAGGTTTTCACCTTGAAGAAAATATTCGTTCCTTCTTTGAAAAATGAATCGGACTCGAAATACATGCCGCCTTCACCGCAGTTAAGCATTTTGGCATTAAAGATTTTATCTTTATTAAAACAGTTGCATATAACCGATGCTTCACATTTATGGCGTTTATCAGCTCTTTTTTTCATAGGGTATAAAAACTCCTGATTTGCGGCGGATTCGGGGTTTAATCCAAAGGTCGCTCCTACTTGAGCGGTTTAAGGCACGGTCAGGTTAAGAATATTGTTGTAACTCCCGAAGCAGTTTAAACAAGTCTGGTCATTTTGGGGATCTTCTTTCCACTGCCCGTCAACCAGAAACTTATACTCGTAGTTTCCGGGAGGTAGAATCACAGCCTTATTCCACACGCCATTCCTATCCTGCTTCATAAGATGTTTTTTGGGATTCCAATTATTAAAATCTCCCATTAAAACGACCTCGTTAGCCTCTGATAAATTAATGGAAAATGTTACCTTTTTCCGTTCGATTTTCTTTTTTGATTTGACCTTTGCCATGCCGTACCTCCTCATATACAATTGTTTTGAAATGTTATGTCAGGTTTAATTAAAATATGTTGTTATCAAATTATAATTAAATCTGTCCATAGACAGAAGCCTTCATTTTGATGGTAAGAATCCCTATGGTGCGGGAATTTATCCCACGCAATCGGGAGAAAAACTGATAAGATAAATTTTTGTGGTCAGGCTCACTTTTTGCGCAGTTTAAGCCAATTAAGGGTGTAAATCAACAAGTCGGATTTCCGACTTATACGTGCGATGAGGCTATTCTCCAAATCCATAGTGGAACATTTCGTATTCGGTTTTTCCCCCGAGCAACGCATCTATCTTATCTTGAGTTTCCTGTCTTTCCTTGCTTAACAACCATTTCTCCCAGTAATCAGAGGACTTCCAGGTACTGATGACCAGAAACGTATCGGGCCTGTCGAGGCTTTTTAGCGTTTCACCAGAGATATAACCCGACTGGTTTGTAGCAAGCACTCTCATTTGTCTAAACAGAGGTATCATTTCCTTTGCCTTGTTTTCCGGTACAGTCCGTTTAATTAGAATTTTAACAGCCATTTTGCCCTCCTTTCATATAAAAGATGGATTTAGCTTTTATATTTAAGCAAGATTCCTTGTGGTGGTTATTCCTCATAAACATGTGCCCTCGTTACCGGCAACGTATTGTCCAATCCTTTGGAGACAAGAATCTGAAACAGGCGAGAATCGCCGTACTTAAATCCTGCTGCCGTACTGTTTAAAAACAGACGCCATTGCCTCACAAACGTTTCATCAAACAATTTCCTGATTTTCTCTATATTTCCTTCAAAATTTTCTGCCCATTTTTCAAGAGTTTTTGCATAGTGAAGCCGCAAATTTTCTACATCCAGAATGGAAAAACCGGTTTTCCCCATTTCTTGCACAATTTCGTGAAGTGTCGGAATATAGGCCCCTGGAAAGATATAACTAAACGTCCAGGGATCTCCGGTAGACGGGGTATCTTTTCCAATGGTATGTAGCAGAGCCAGCCCGCCGGTTTTTAATAAGTCCGAAACTTTTTGAATAAAAGTAGGAATAAATTTTTTTCCTACGTGTTCCATCATGCCTATGGAAACTATTTTATCAAATTTATCATCTAACTGTCTGTAATCCTGATATAAAATTTTAAGCTGATTTTGAAGCTCCAATTCTTCAATTTTACGATTGGCGTATTCGAACTGATTTTTCGATAGCGTAATTCCAACTCCGGTTATGCCATATTTCCGGGCTGCATAGATAAGCATTCCACCCCAGCCGCACCCGATGTCGAGAAGCGATTCATTAGGCTTAAGCAAAAGTTTGCGGGAAATATGTTCGTATTTGTTCCATTGTGCCTGTTTCAGAGAATCGTCCGGCTTTGAAAAATACGCACAGGAGTAAGTCATGGTCTCGTCAAGATAGAGTGCATAAAATTCATCGCCCCTGTCGTAATGAAAGGAAATGTTTTTTGGGGCTCGTCGCAGGGTAGAGCTTTTCAGCAGCGAAAGGATAAGCGGTCGAAATTTTTGCCAGAAAGGTAGGCAATGCTCGTCAAAATTAACGGCGAATCCCAGACGGAAAAGTTTTAGAAGATCCTTCTCTATTTCCAGATCTCCCTCCATATAGGCTTCTCCAAACCCTAAAAATCCTTTTCTGATGATTTTTTTGGCACAACTTTTGGTTTTCAGGCGTAATATTACCTCTGGAAAGTTTCCAAAGCATATGGCATCACCATCCCAGAATTCTATGGTAAAGCATGCCGTTGGGTCGGTTTGATGCATCATTTGGGCGATATTTTTAATGACCTTTTTCATAATCATATTCCTTATATCCCCTGTGCCGGTCTAATATTCATGCATCCGCCAAATGCCTGTATAAAAGAATTTAGGGGGCTTCACCCCAATTGGCCTTGGGCCCGTAGGGCCAATACCCCGGAAGGAATAAGAGAATAATGAAGTAATGGAGCTGGTGAAATAGAAAAAAATTCACCCCAGTACGATCTGCCGGACCTACAGGGCAGGCTGGGTAAAATGATGGATTTTAAGGAGGTTCTGACAATCTAAACACTTTATTTCCGCTATTACCCCCAATATCCCAGTATTCCATTCTTCCATACCGAAGGCATAAACAGGTTGTCATTAAAAGACTTGTGATTTCGTAAGGTTGTAGAATTCCCCAAACATTTTATATATATTAAACTATAATTCATTTTGTCCATAGAGGCAAGTCTTTATTTTGATGTTGGGAACCCCTATGGGGTGGGAATTTATCCCGCGCAATCGGGAGGAATACTGATAAGATAGGTTGTTGTGGGCAGGCTTATCCTTTCCACAGGTCCACATCGATAATTCCTAACCTTGCGGCATATCGAACCAGCTCTATGGTGCTGTGGATATTAAGCTTGCGCAAAATATTTGATCTATGGTTCTCAACAGTTTTGGGGCTGATGAAAAGTTTTTCTGCGATCTGTTTGGTGGAAAGCCCCTGGGCCAGCAACACCATGATCTCTTGCTCTCGGGAGGTCAGCGTTTCATAGGTGGCATTAGTAATCTTCGCCTCTTTTTCCGGGAATTCCATAAGCTTTTCAACCACCTTATGGGAGACGGAACTGTCCATAAAATACTCTCCCTTCAAGACAGTCTCTATCCCCTGTAAAAGTCTGTCAGAGGCCGATTCCTTGACCACATATCCTGTGGCTCCGGCCTGAAATGCCTTGACAATATAATCTACTTTGGAGTGCATGGTAATAATCATGATACGTGTTTTCGGCGATGCATTCTTAAGTTCGTGGGTCAGTTGAATGCCACTTTGATCCGGCAAAGACATATCCACCAGCGCCAGATCAGGCTTGAGCTTTCTCGCCATTTGGAGTCCATCACGTCCGTTTCCAGCCTCCCCGACCACCTCAAATCTATGGTTGCGTCCGATGATCGCTTTGATGCCTTCTCTGAAAAGGGGATGGTCGTCTATTATCAATATGGTTTTCTTATGAATCACTCTTGTTGTCCTTATAAGGAAGCGTAATAGAAATCTTTGTGCCCTGCATGGGTTTTGATTGAATTTCCATTTTACCTTGAAGCAATTTAGCCCTTTGCTCCATGCTCCGAATTCCCATTCGTTTCTCTTCGGATATAGTTGCCAATCGTTTTTGAACATCAAACCCCTTACCATTATCTTCTATACGAAGGATAATGGCAGGGAAAGCTGCAACCAGTCTGATGGTCACATGGTCAGCGTCAGCGTGCTTTTTGATGTTGGCAAGACCTTCTTGAATCAGGCGATACAGGTTGATTTCAGTGTCAAAATCCAGCGTTAAAGCTTTCATGCCGGCGGAATGGAAATCAACATTTATTCCATTATCTTCAGAAAAATCATGACAATACTGAAAAATGGCCTGTACAAGTCCCATTTCATCGAGCACTGAAGGTCGTAAATAATATGAGAGATCCCGGACTGCTTTGATGACCTCCTGAAGCATTATTGACATTTGAGACATTCTTTTCCTGATCTCAGGGCTTATATTTGGCTGATTATCAAAAAGCGTTTCACAGCCAATTTTTACCGCGGAAAGCTCTTGCGCCACGTTGTCGTGCAGGTCACGGGAAATCCTCTGACGCTCACTTTCCTGAGTCCTCATAAGCTCCTGGGTGAGGATATTAATATGTTCTTCAGCCCGTTTTCGTTCGGTGATATTGCGCAAAGAGCCGATAATTTTTACAGGATTGCCATGTTTATCTCGTATCAGCTTTGCCGTTATCGAACAATGGACTTGAGAGCCGTCTTTGTCTGTCATCAGCGCTTCATAGTCAGTGACTTTTCCATTTTTCAGAAGCGCTTTTAGAAATTCCTCTCTTGTTTTCGGATCAACATATATATCGGATAATGATTTTCCTATGATCTCGTCTCTGCTGTAGAACGAAATATCTTCTATCGAGGGACTGGCTTCTATAATTATTCCATCAAGGGTTACTTCATAATAAACATCCTGAATATTTTTAAAAATGTTGCGATATTGCTCTTCGCTCTTTCTCAGTGCCTCCTCCGCCCGCTTTTTTTCGGTAATATCAGTAATAAATGCAAAGGCACCCAGCACCTCGCCCGATTTATCCCTGATTGTGGTGGCTTTAAAATATGTTGGTAGGTCTTCACCGTTCCTTTTCTTTAGGGTAATTTCAAAACTACGATGGAGTGTGGTGGATATCTTTGAAGTTTGTTCAATAAAAATCTTTCGGTTCTCATCATCAACGAAGTCAAAAGGTGTTTTCCCCATCATCTCATCTTGACTGTAGCCAAGCATTTTGCAAAGAGCCGCGTTGACTTCGATAGTTTTGAGTTCAGGATTTATCAGCCAGCATCCTTCCGATGTAATTTCCAGAAGGGTTCGGTATTTCTCTTCGCTTGTTCTCAGCGCCTCCTCTCCTTGTTTCCGTTCGACAATTCTTCCCGTTAGCCCGGCAATAGCATTGATCAAATTTCTTTCTTCTTTAAGGAATGGGCCTTCATCAACTTCCGGATTTTTTCCCAGGTAATAAACCTCCAAAACACCGCTCGGCTCACCATGCACTTTAATGTCGCAGGACTGCTTCCAAATGGTCTCCCGAAAATTGTCTGTTCTCCATTCTCGGCCGTGTATTATGACCCGTGCACAAGTGATTCCCGGATATTGCCACGAGGGAGGAATAAGATTAACGATACCCTTAAGTATCTCCTCCAACGAAATATCCTTCTGCTCAACAAGATTGGCAATACCATAAAGGCAGTTGAGTTCCTTGACCCGTTCTCCACTATCATGGGTTTTCTGCCTCAGGGCTTCCTGTTCAAGTTTTCGTTCAGTGATGTCTTGCCAGATGCTGATGATAACACCCGGTTCCTCATCAAAAAATCGTTCAAACAAAAAAGCATTGACGTTAAAATGGCTCACATTGTTCTTTGTTGTCATCCGGAACTCGGCATTACGGCAAAAACCATCGAGGCGGACCTTCTTTTCCAGCTCAGACCAACGGTTCAAAGCATTGGCATTGAGTTGTTCAAGCCAGCTGAACATACGGGTCTCAACGACATCCCGCCACTGTCGTCCAAAGAACGTGCAGAAGGTCTCATTGACTACGATAATAGTATGCGTCGAGTCCGTAATCACGATACCGTCGGCCGAGGCATGCAGCAGCGTCTCGAAGAACTTTACGGTCTGCCGGGTGGCTTCTAATTCGCCTTTCCCAAGTCGTTTGCTCATAATAATTCCAATTCGCTTCTCTCTCAGGCATTAATAATTTCCCAACAGACAAACAACGAAAAGGCCCATATTTTGGTACAGTTTTTAAACTGTATATGAGCCTTTATCTATCACATAGGGTTACCCCCTGAATTTGGCTGTTATTATCTTATTTTTATGTTATTTTAATAGATTATATATCATTTTGAATCGGGCTTTCCATTTTCGTTTAATCATAAAAATTATAGATAACCATATAATTTTATAATAAAAAATTTATTACATATTTAAAAAAATAAGTCTATAGGATAAAGTGCTTATTTTTATAGGAAAATATCCTAAAAATATAGGGACTTATCCCGAACTCAAATCAAATATTACCTTCAATGGCATAATGTTAATGGACAATAGAATATACCATTCTGCCCTGAGTAACTTCTCAATAAATTATGGATTCGGGTCAACATGATTATTTAATACAACAGAACTTATTGAGAACTTACTGCCCTGGCATTCAGCTTGTTGGAATTATTTACTATTCCGGTGGGAAGATAGGTAAGGTTCAGCACACTGGCTTCTAATTTTGTGCTAAATGGCGTTCATTTTCTCCGATAAAAATAAGGTTACTGAGTTTCTCTAAGTCGCCAAAGTTCTTTTGCAACACATTCCTACCAAATGCATAAATGGTCCTAAGATTATTAGTATCAATAAAGATTTGATAAAAATTGGTTCCATGATCTTTGATAGTA
This sequence comes from uncultured Desulfobacteraceae bacterium, assembly GCA_964492995.1. Taxonomy (GTDB): domain Bacteria; phylum Desulfobacterota; class Desulfobacteria; order Desulfobacterales; family UBA11574; genus S5133MH16. Next base: position 22,252 of record CAZBOB010000018.1, read on the forward strand.
TTGATCAATTCAAATGCCGAAGTTCCATCAAAATCACCATTCAATTTCAGATGAAGACTGTCCCTGGTTGTATAAGATAAAATTTGAAAATTTGCTGCCATTGCATATCTCCTTTAAATATCAATCTAATTATACGTCTCGGAAATTCTACAACTTATCGAAAATAAAAGTTTTTAATGGTAACCTGTTTATGCCATCATTCCATTATTCCAATTGGGGCGAAGCCCCTAAGTTCTATTTTTATTATCAGAGTTTAATTCGCTCTGTCCATAGGGGGAAGGCTTCATTTTGATGGTGGAGACCTTTATGGAACGGGAGTTTATCCCATGCAATCGGGAGAAAAACGGATGAGATCGGTTGTAACCGTTCAAATATACGCTTTTGAATTATTTTAGCGCCGAAAGTTCCTGATGTAACCGTCATAAAAAATAAAATTTTTTAATCAAGTCAGAAGTTCTTTGAGCCTCAGAGCATTTTTAGGTGCATGCCCCATCGCATCATTGTCAAAGTAAACATAAGTATCTACGTCCCATTTTTTTATTTTTTCAGCCCAGTTACTAATTTCGTTCTCTGAATATTCGGACACATATAGTTTTCTTGATCCATGCAAACGGATATAGATAAAATTAGATGTTACTGCTTCAAGATAGGGGTAGCGTCCCGCAGTATCTGAAATACACCAGGCAATATTATGTTTTTTTAGAGAAGATAGCGCCTTTTCTTCCAACCAACTCGGGTGTCTTGCCTCTATAGCGACGCTCTTATTTTTTGGCAGAAAGTTGCAAAATAAATCGAAAACTTCCTTATCAAAGATCAGTGTGGGCGGGAGCTGGAAAAGAATTGCCCCAAGTTTTTCTTTTAATCCCGCCAACTCACCAAAAAACTTTTTTAATGGTTCTGCGATATCTTTTAGCCTTTTGATATGGGTAATGTAACGGTTCGCTTTGACCGACCAAATAAACCCATTCGGTGTTTTTTCCCTCCAGGTTTCGTAAGTTTTGTGAGACATGGATCGGTAGAAGGTCGCGTTTACTTCAACACTGTTAAAGTGTTTTGCGTAGAATTTCAACCAATCGGACTTGGGACAGCTCTTCTCATAAAATACTTCTTTCCAGTGATCATAGTTCCATCCGGAGGTTCCGATATGTATCTTGTTCTGCATTTGAGATAAAACCATACCCAAAAAGCCCTATCCCTTGTTCTATTCCGAGATCATTTCTTTTAACCTTTCAATACTTAATATCAGATTTGGCAATGTTGACATATAGGGCTTTTTGGCTGCAACAAACTCCACTGCATCTCCATAACCAAAACCTTCGACACAGGCAAGATAGGCAACAATCACTGACGGAGAGCGCCCCACACCTGCATTGCAATATACCATTATTCTATGGTCTTTGATATGATCTCTAATAAAAACGACTGCTTCTTTAAGTTGATCTTCAGGTATTGGCTGCATATCTACTATAGGAACTTTATAATAAAGACACCTTGCGTGAGAAAGATCTATTTCTTGAGCTACACACAATAATGTATCAATCCCGGCAGGGGGATCTTGGGCATCTTCAAAATTGCCAATTGCTAAATTTTTTAAAATATAATTCATTTCAGGGGTAATCCAAAGCTACGCCTCCTAATCGTGGACCCTTTATTCTTTAAGGATGTCCCAAATCATTACAGCCAGAGGAGGCAGGCTGAAGGACCAGTGCCGTGCGGTTGGGGAGATATAGGCTGAGCAGATTACATGGCCGTTCCATTGAAGTGTCGAACAGAGTCAGATGATATTGGTCCGGGTGTAAACGGTTGTGACCCCCATATTCCGGCGCATCACTGTTTAAAATCATACGGTATTTTCCAGGCGGCGCTTCGAAGCGATAATCCGAATACGAGCGTTCAGGATGAAAGTTGAAAATGAATAGAAGTCCTGCTCTTTCAAAGATAATAATTTTATTGTCCGAGCGCTCGTGAACAAGGTGTATTTCATCTGATTCCAGCAGGTTATAATCCCTGGATAGCGATATCATGTCTCGATCAAAACGGGCGAGGAATTGATACTTCAGGTTTTCGTCATCCACCAGACGCCATTGGCGCCGGGCATATCTGTAAGACCAGTTGTTCCCTTCCCGCGGAAAGTCGATCCATTCGGGATGTCCGAATTCATTACCCATGAAATTGAGATAGCCATTACCCGCCGTGGCCAAGGTGATGAACCGGACCATTTTATGCAGAGCTATTCCGCGGGCCACGGTATGGTTATCATCACCCACCTGCATGTGATCATACATATCCGCATCAATTAAACGGAAGATAATCGTCTTATCGCCCACCAGGGCCTGGTCGTGGGACTCGGTGTAACTGATGGTCTTTTCATCCCTTCTCCGGTTGGTCAATTCATACCAAAGATGTCCCATGTGCCATTCCTCATCCGGAGCATCTTTGACAAGTCGTATCCAGTTGTCGGGCACTCCCATGGCAAAACGATAATCAAATCCAACGCCGCCAGATGAAATCGGGACAGCCAGCCCGGGCATTCCGCTGATATCCTCGGCTATGGTAACTGCATCAGGGCGCACATCATGGATCAGTTTGTTGGCCAGGACCAGATAGGTAAGAGCATCTTCGTCGACGTTGTCGTTAAAATAGTCGTCGTAGGAAGTAAATGCTTTTTCCAAACCGTGATCCATGTAAAGCATACTGGTCACTCCGTCAAAACGGAAGCCGTCCAAATTATATTCATCCAGCCAGAAACGGCAGTTGGAAAGAAGGAAATGAAGCACCTGATGCTTTTCGTAGTCAAAACACCTGGAATCCCAAGCATGGTGTATACCCCGTGGCCCTTCATGAAAGTATTGATACAGTGTACCGTCGAATCTGCTCAGACCCTCCACCTCGTTGGAAACCCCGTGTGAATGAACCAGGTCTATAATCACCCTCAGACCGGAAGCATGAGCGGTATCCACAAGCTCTTTGAACTCCTCCGGTGTTCCGAACCGGGACGAAGCAGCAAAAAAGCTCGAAACTTGGTAGCCGAAAGAACCGTAGTAAGGATGCTCCTGGATCGCCATTAATTGCAGTGTATTGTAGCCCGTCGCAGCAATACGCGGAAGGATTTGTGTGGTAAATTCTCTGTAAGAGCCGATTTTCTCCTCTTCCTGAGCCATACCCACATGGGCTTCGTAAACAAATATCGGGTCCGGCGGAGACTGAAAATCGATGCATTTCCAGTGATACGGATCCGGCGGGGACCAGACCTGGGCATTAAAAATCAGCGTATCAGGGTCCTGAACAACGCGACGGGAATAGGCGGGAATGCGATCTCCCTTGCCGTCAGGCCAGTGGACACGGATTCGATAATGATCGCCGTGTTTCAATTTATCTTGGGACAAACGCATTTCCCAATGACCATCTTGGGTGATCCGGTGCAGCGCAAAGTCTTTTTTTTCTCGCCAGTTCGTCATATCGCCAATCAGATAGATCCGGGTGGCATTCGGCGCCCACTCACGAAAAACCCATTCACCGTTTCGGAAATGCAATCCAAAATATTCGTGGCCGGCGGCGAAGTCCGATAGGCTCCTTTTGCCCCGGGTCAGGCGCGATTCTGTTTCGATTTTTTTCAGCAAGCGGCGGCGAATGGTTGTCTTATACCGCGTCAGGTAGGAGTCTTGGGATAAAAAACGCTTGAGTATGGTATTGATATGATTGTCTTGACCCGAACTTTTTGGATTACCTGAGGTTTCAAACATAATTAGACGTCTCGGAATTTCTACAATTTGTTGAAAATAAAAGTTTTTTTAGGTTTAAATTTTTAACTCGGACATGGCCCCAGTGAAATAGAAAAAAGTTTCACGGGGTAAAAATAATGGAATGTTGGAATAGTGGAATAGTGGCGTCTAAAGGAATCTTTATTGTTTATGGTTTTTTAACTAACTCTGTCGAGATTAATTTTTTCAATAACCCTCTTTTCCATTTTCCCAAAACGCATTATTCCATCATTCCAGTATTCCAATATTCCAATTGTGAGCAAAGCGAGCTAAATTCTCTTTTCTTGGTTTCTTTAGTTTATGATTCGCTTGAGCGATCCGACGGTTTGTTCACAATCAGTGGCCGTCGCAGCATCTTTTCATAAAGCTCGATATACTGTCGAGCAGTTGCGGCATGGGTAAATTTGGCGGCACTTTCGGTCATGACCCGTTTGATTTGCTTTGCCTTTATACTATCAGGCAGATTATAAAACTTCATGGCTTGGTTGATGGCCCAGAAAAGCCCATTGGCATTAAAAGTCTTAAACAGGAAGCCATTGCCGGAATTGTTTTTAACATCCAGATCATTAATCGTATCATGGATCCCGCCGGTATCATGGACCACCGGAAGACTGCCGTAAAGCGGGGCTATCATTTGCGGAAGGCCGCACGGTTCAAAACTTGACGGCATCAGGATAAAATCTGAAGCCCCGTAAGCTTGATGTTCCAGCCCGTTATCAAAATCGCAGATTGCTACGCGTTTCTGAAATCCGTGATAATTCACAATGTCTCTGAATACCATTTGATAATCACCATTGGCGACAAAGACGACCTGAAGATTCTGGTTCCAGTATTTCGAAATCACCTTGTAAAATATTTTGTCTAACAACTGGCATCCCTTCTGAACCGGATCAAGCCGGGATGGCCAGAAGAAGACGGGTGCTTTTTCGTCTTTAATCAATCCCAATTTCTCCTGTAAAAACAGTTTGTTTACACGTTTGCTCAAAAAATAGTCCTCTGGACGGTAGTTTTGCTTGAGATGTTTATCTGCAGAAGGATTAAAGGAAGGATCCGGCGCATTCAGTATTCCAACGGCACAGCCAGCATGATATTTATTGGCCAATTCCCGTTGTGTGGGAGGTTCGATAAAATCATGCTGCCCTTTGACGACTTCCAGCAGGAATGTCGGGCTGACAATATTCACAAAATGAGCGGCAAAAATTCCAGTGGTGAGCAAATCTACAGGGTTGGTATCCCGTACGTCTTCATAATTCGTGGCCATATTTTCGTAATACAAATGTTGCCAAAAACAGGCGGCATCAATACCCCTATCCTCCATATAGGCCAGTGTTGTCTTTATCGTGTGTACATTGTGAATGGTAAAAAGGCATGGAATTTCCATTTGCCTGGCCATCGCCGGAATGATACCCGTCATCCAATCATTACAATGAATTAAATCCGGTTGGATCTGGGGGACGATGTGATTGATCACTTCACGCTGAAAAGCCAGGGCGAGTTTAATGTTTTCTTCTCCGTAGGCAGAATAAACACGGTTGATGTAATAAAAGGCCCTGTCTTCCGCCAGATGGATGCGATCATCGGGCATTTTGCGCTGAATTTTATTGAGCTCTTTTTTTAAAACAGGGGCCAATCCGTTACTAAAGATGGAACGGTAGTCCGGAATGGCGACGTGCACGTCGGCTCCCTGTTCAAACAGGGCACTGATCAGTGCTGCCGAGACGTCGGCAAGCCCCCCTGCTTTGGCGGTAAAAAAAGAGGCCATACCTCCCATACGGTCCGGCAAATACGTTATCTCCGGAGTTACAATGAGAATGCGTGGATTGCTCTGTGGATGTGCCATGGTCAGCTCTTATATCGGATAAACCGGAACCGAAGAGGGTTTAAAATTCCCAATCATCAATTTTCAATTTTCAATCCATAGCCCGGATATTTCACGAGTGCGAGGCGTTCATTTGCAAGGCATTCGAGGGCGCAGCCCCGCTGATAAAGCGGGATAAACCTCCGTATCCTTAATTAACGCGAATTAACGCGGCTCGCAGATCCCGCGAATAGCGGGGAAATGGGCGCCTCGCACTCGCCCGCAGGGTGAAAATTTTTGAGAAATTGAACAAGAAAATTTTCGGTATAAACTGTCACCTGACAACTAGAAGCAAAATTGTAAATAACAAACAGTTTTCATTACTAATAAAAAACGTCTCGAAAATTTTCATGAAATATTCGGGCTAGGCCCATGTAATAAGCCCGGATGCAAATTTGATCCGGTCATCTCCCCTGGGTATAACCCTGACAGTAAAACCATATCGACCTGTAGCGCCACAGGTTATGGTACATTCGTAAAGACATTCACCATTCCCGCGGTTTTCCTTTACGGTCATTTTTTCAGATTGGCTGTCAGCAATGCTATCCACCGTCTTCAGGTTCCCGTAATAGAGTTCAACTTCTATCTCATCAGGATCAAGTTGTCCAAGGTTCACAACCGCTGTTACTTCAAAGCTATCTCCCACCCAAAACGGGCCTTCGGCTTTTCGTACAGGATGTTCAATCCTGATTTTTCCCCACAGGGTGCTGAGTCGTTTATACTGGGCGGAAAGAATTACGGCTTCCTTGGCATTATCTGCAGTCAGATGCGCAAAGCCTTTTGCAACGGGGAGATAAAATTTCTTTTCATAGTTGTCCACCATTATACGAGCGCAAAATTGCAGCATCGCCATCTTCATTGATTCTTTCATCATTTTGAGCCACCGGTCCGGCGCATCCCCATTCTTCCTTTCATAAAAGCAGGGAATCACGTCGTTTTCCAGCACATTATAAAGGGCTTGACTCTCCACCGTATCCTGGTAGGCCGTATCAGCATACTCCTCCCCGTCTCCGATCCGCCAGCCTCTTTCTTCAGCATATCCTTCACACCACCAGCCGTCGAGGATACTTACATTTAAAACTCCGTTTGCGGCAGCTTTTATACCGGATGTACCGCATGCTTCAAAGGGCCGTCTGGGAGTATTGAGCCACACATCCGCACCCTGAACCAGGTGCCGTGCGATACTGATATCGTAGTCTTCTAAAAAGGCGATTCGGTGGCGCACCTTGGTTCTGCGGGCAAACTGGACAAGGCGTTTGATCAGTTCCTTGCCTTCGTTATCTTTAGGATGGGCTTTTCCTGCAAAGACAAACTGAACCGGATTTGTCTTTGAGGCAATGATTGCTTCAAAGCGCTCCGGATCTTTTAGCAAAAGATTGGCCCGCTTGTATGTCGCAAAGCGACGGGCAAAAGCGATGGTCAATATATCCTTGTCCAGTACCGATTCAGCATCCTTCATCATTGCTTTTGGAGCATTACGGCGCCGGTATTGTTTTATCATCAGTGCCCGGCAATGGCGAATAAGGCGACTGCGACTCATTTCGCGGGCACGCCACAATTCCTCATCATAAATATCGTCAATACGTTTGGCGATTTCCGGTTTCCCCATGTCCAAATGCCAATCCGGTCCAAGATAGCGTTCAAACAGCAGGGCGTTCTCAACGGAAATCCACGAAGGAATATGTATCCCATTTGTAATATGGGTGATGGGAACCTCATCTTCCGGCCTGCCGGGCCAGACATGGGACCACATGCGTCTGGCCACCTTGCCGTGCAATTCGCTGACACCATTACAGTACTGAGACATTCGCAATGCCAAAACGAACATGGAAAGGGAGCTGTCTGCGCCGGATTCCATGGGTTGCCCCCACGATAAAATCTCGTCAACGCTTATTTCGAGTCTGTCGGCAAAAGAACTAAGATACGGTTTTACAAGGTCGACGGAAAACTCATCGTGCCCAGCTGCCACCGGCGTATGGGTAGTAAAGACCGTGGTTCGTGAAACGATCTCCTTTGCCGTCTCAAGATTGACGTTATAGGTAGAAATCATATGGGCAAGCCGCTCCAGGGTGACAAAGGCGCAATGACCTTCATTCATGTGGCACACGGTCGGATAGATTCCCATGGCTTCGAGAGCACGCATTCCGCCGATTCCCAGCAGTACCTCCTGGGCCAACCGAGTTTTTGGACTTCCGGCATACAGACGAGAGGTTATTTCCCGAATCTCCGGGGAATTCTCCGGCAAATTGGTATCAAGAAGAATAAGAGGAATGCGTCCCACCATAATCTCCCAGACAGAGGCCCGGATTTCGCTGTCTGGACCGGCTATAGAGATGCTTATCTCATTTCCTGAACGATCCTTTACCCGTTTCACAGGCAGGTGAAAAAGATTGGTTTCCGGATATTCCTCCTGCTGCCAACCCTCCTGATCCAGAAACTGGTGAAAATAGCCACGCCGGTAGAGAAGTCCTACCCCTATTAAGGGAAGGGTAAGGTCGGAAGCCGCCTTTAAGTGATCACCGGCCAGGACTCCGAGACCTCCTGCAAACAGGGGAACACTTTCATGAATTCCGAATTCCATGGAAAAATATCCAATAGTTCCCTCTTTACCGTATGAAAATTCGCTTGGATCCTCAGGGTTTAAATCGTTCACAAAACGTTCTTCCACCCGCTGCTGATGAGCCAGAAAGCTTTCGTCTCTTGACAGTTCCTCCAGTTGTTTTTGGGGAATTAAGGTTAAAAATACGATGGGATTGCGCCCTGACTCTTCCCAGAGCCGGGGACTTATGCGACGAAAAAGTTCAATGGCATCCAGATGCCAGCACCACCAAAGGTTACGTGCCAGAACCTGAAGAAAAGAAAGGGGTTCCGGAATGGAAGAGAATACCTGAAAACTTTGTAAATAACTCATATTCATTAATCCTTTATTCTTGTTTATTTAAAGCCATATTTTCCGTTCTTTCTTTACGAACCCTTATTTATGAGTTTGTATGATGGTGTCGCTGATTATTCATGGAGCTATTGAATCAAAAAAATTCCCTGACCTCTCAACTACTCGACTATTATCAAATAGTCAATCCAAAGCTTCGAGCAGCTTCCATACTCTCACAACTTCACTTGCCCCCCAGGCCTGTGCATCACAGCCACGTTGCCTGTGGGGAAAATTTCCGTCCATGATTTCCGGCAGATGGCTTACGCATCCCTGGGATACGAGACGGGCAATGCTTGCCAGCCATGAGAAAGCCGTGTTTTTTCCTTTATCGCCGTAGGCTCTTACCCATGCTTCACAATAACTTGGGAACAGCCATGTCCAGGCAGTGCCGTTATGATACGCAGGCTTCCGTTTTAAATCTTCCCCTCCCGCGTATTGCCCCTGGTAAGGATGATGGGGATTGTTAATCGTTGTCCCGTTATGATAAATTGCAATCGGCCGGCGAACCGGTCGGTCCGCAAGGCTACGAATGCCTCCGGGGACCAGCAGTTCCTCACATGCCGCCACGATCTTACGGCAAATATTACGGTCGGAGACAGCGCCAAGTGTTACGGCAAAAAGCTGATTCGGCCTCAGGGCATCATCGGGGTCTGCCTGTACGGCCGGTTCTCCCGAATTGGCATGGAGACAGTCAGACAGGTAGCCTGATTTTTCGAGCCAAAAGAGGTTAAAAATCGACGCCTGAACCCGGGAAGCTCTATTCGTCCAGTCGCCGGCGTCTTCTGAAGGATCAATGCGTGTTAAAAAGGATAGTGCGGCAAACCAGAGAGCCTGGATTTCAATGGGATACCCTTGCCGGGGCGTCCCTGCAGGATGATTGGTGTCCATCCAGGTAAAATGGGTCGGGCTGAAAATAAGACACGATTCCGGATCCATACGGATGCCTTTGGGCGTGCCTACTTCATAAGCATTGGCTATGGAAAAAAGAATACGGCGAATCGTTCGATCACCACACTTTGAATCAAGAAATTCTTCATTTCCTTCAACACGGACCAGATCGGCACATGCAACAAAAAACCATAGCGGTGCGTCAGAGGTGTTCCGGTTTGCGGCATCTTTGCCCTGAATCATATTAGGGATCGTCCCGTTATTTTCAAACTGTCCGAACTGTTTCAGGATAGAACGGGCCTCGTCCAATCTTCCTGCTGCAATCAACCCTCTCACAAAAATCAAGGCGTCCCGGCCCCAATCGAGAAACCATGGATATCCGGCAATTACGGTATTCAAATCGTTCCTTTTTACCACATAATCATCCAGTACTGTTTGTAACGCCTCATCCGGTTTGCAACATCTTCTTTTTTCAAAAACAGCCGGTTCCCTATCAACAAACCAGGATTTTTGATTCGTAAAATAGGAATCTTGCGTACCCTCAATAGAGGCGCTCAGCGCTATGGATTCTCCTCCTTTCATGAATGAAGAAAAATAGCCCGGACTGAACAGATCCGAATCCGGATCAAGACCCCGCTCAGCCTCTATTGACCGGTGTACCATGTATTGCCATTCCGGCTCCCAAACAAAAGACCCATCGGAAATCTTCAAATTCAGCCGGTGTTCCTGCTCCGGCACAAATGTGAAGCCGTCTTTATCCGATCTTACAGCCCCGGGCCAGAAATGCTCCGGTCCCTGATATGCTTTAGTGGTCTCGTGAAAATTACGGCTTTCAATATCCGGACGCAGGATGAGCCGGACCGGCTCATGATCTGCCAGCATTCCCTGCCTGCTTTTTGCTGAATCGCGGATAAAAACCATACGCATGGAATTTTTTCCGGGAACCATCTCCACACATATGGTTAGAAAGACATGTTCCCCCTGGCCCGTCGGCACCTGATATCGCCATAAGCCTCGGGCACGGGACTGGAAACAAAAAGAATCAAAACAATCATCGCAGATTTTCTGTGAATAGCCCTGATACACCAGCCATGCACGGCATCGTGTGAACATTACCCACCGATCTTCAGGGATCTCAAGGTCCATATTGGCTGCCAGAAGGGCATCATACCTGCTGGCAAGTTCTCCCCAGGAAACGGCAGCCCGAAGCATCCCTCCGCGGCCGTTGGTCTCGAGCAAAAGGGGGGAATGGCTCGCCAGATCCGTCCGGTTATAAATCCGTTTCACCGTTGCATCCTTTGCCCGGGAAAGGAAAAGAAGCGGCCCGTCAACATGTTGAGTATCACCTGGCGTATAAACCGACAACTTCAGGGTATACGAGCGATGAGTCTTGGGCGTAGGAAGGGGAGAAAAAAGTACAAAAAACGATCCGTCCACACACTGCAGACTTTCTTCATGGTAAAGACACCGGTTTTTGTCCATGATCCTGGCGCGAAAAGCCCTATCGGCGCGAACCATTAAAAAATGATCCGGGGGTATCATTACTTCTCGCTTTTTATCACGGGGCCATCGCCAGGTTATCACCCGCGGTTCATTGCTGAACGGATTAAGACTTCGGCAGTACTCCAGGGGATTTTCCGCCAGCTTCCTTGCGGCCTTGTCCGGTTCAAATTTGCCCAGATCTCGGGTGCCGTTATAAAAATGCAGTACGTCCATGGCTTTGGCCCGAAGGCATTGCTGTTTAATTCGTTCCGGATATAATGCGGTTTTAGATTCAACCTCACAAACAATATCAATATCATGCCGGTCAGCGGTAAGACAAAAAACCTGACCGGAATCGAGGAGACAGGAATGCTTTCCGTCAGACTCGGCAATAGCCACATTCTCGCCTGAGATAAGGTCCACATACGCAGATGCATCCATGCCTGTTTCCTGGGGATTCCAGGATGCTAAAGTCTTACGCCGATCATCAAGATTCGCCATAATAAGAAGCTTTTTCCCTGACGGCAGATGGTGTCGCAGCATCACAATACAATTTCCATCACCCTGCTGGACCATTTTCAGTTCCGTTCGGTCATGAAATGCCGGATGTGTTTTGAGCAGGGTGTTGAGGCGACAGATATGTTTCACCTGATTGGTTACAGCGCCCCAGTTCAGTGAAGTTGATCCATGGACGCTGATCTTTTCCGTTGCATACCATTCCACCCCGTTGGCAAAGCCAAAGCCGCCCTGATAACTGCAAAGCGCGCACAGGGCTGTCCTCATCCGAGCAAAGACCTTAGATCGAGCGGCCAGACGAATGTTATCGTGGGTTTCAGCAAAATGTACCGTGATCCCGTCACTTACGGAGATCTCATTGGCTTCCGGAAGATAGGTTTCGATCTGGCTCCGGTCATAGTTTTGAAAAAGCTCCGAATAGGACCAGTTGAAATTGGCTTTGTTCAGGATATCCCGGGTTGCGGAAATTTTCCCACCCAGACCTTCCAGAAGAAAAATTGTATCAGGATACTGATCCCTGACAGTGGCAACAATATACTTCCAGGCTGGAACCGGAATCATATATCCCGCATCACACCGGAATCCATCCACCCCCCGCCGACACCATGTAATAAAAACATCGGCCATATATTGCCACATGTCTTTTTTGGTGTAATCGAGAGTCGTCAGGTCTGCCCAAACCACTCCCCAGGCGCCGGGCATCTCGATCTGTCCATCCGGATCCCGGACAAGCCATTGGGGGTGGGTTTCATGAAGACCGGCGGCCCATCCCGTATGGTTGATGGCGATATCAATAAAAATCAGGGCATGACGTTCATGGATTGCATCTACCAGCTCTATGAACTGCTCGAGAGGAGTAGCCTTGGGGTCAAATTCGGCCAAAGCCGGATCCACGGCGGTAAAACTAAGTGCTGCATACGGACTTCCAAACCGCCCCATACGGGCATAGGTGGTGGGAGTGGGATGTATGGGAAGCAACTGGATTATTCGGCACCCAAGCTCGCCAATAATGAAATCCAGTTTTCCTTTCAGATCACGAAAGGTTCCTGATGGCGGGATCACCGTATAACCGTTTTTATCAAGAGACCGGATCGAATCTTCATCTGCCCCGGATAGAAACTTGCCGTTCTTGTTTGGACCGAACTGACGGACAAATGCATTATAAATGATGTTTGAACAGCATGTGTGTGCCGGTTCCACGTTGATGGCGACATTAGGACCCTCCGGCCACACCGGGATGGTCTGGTTTTCACTTAAAAAGAAACTTTTGGCTTCAAAATGCCCCGCTTCACAAAAAGGGAGGGTAATCATAAAATTTTGCTCGTCAACCCGGTGCATGGGGATGTCAAACCAGTCCCGACCGAGTGGCGGCTCATCGTTATCTACTTTCTTGGTGATTTCCCGCCTGGCGGTTTGAGCGTGGCCGATGTTGGTACGAAGCCATGCATTTCCTTTTCCGGGATGTGAAAGGGAGAGCTTAAATGTCCGGGTATCGCCTCTAAATATAAGAATGCGTGTTCCCGGCGCGGGATCCTGGATGACCCAATTTGAATTATCCATCGGGCGTCACTGCTTGGTTTGTAAACAATACGACCTAAAATCTGCATTAACTTTTTTCGAAAGAGATAAATTTGCTATCGATATAATGCGGTATCGAGACATTATTGTCAATATCCACACACCGATAAAAGGCAAAATAAAAGGATAAAATCCAGATTAAATTTCGAAAAAAGTTAACCCTTCGGGAGCCTCGTCTCGACCGGATCTACTGCGTTATCAATCGATTGCAGTATTACAATACGGCTGCACGATTGATGCCTTGTCGTAGTGAAACGAAGATCCCGTTACCGGGGTATATCCGGCCGATACGAGGCTTGCAGAATTTAGGTATGATTTTATTTTAAAAGAATACTATAAAATAACGGCATTTGTGTGTCAAAGGAAAAGACATCATTATTGTGGGGAGGGCAGGGCTATATAGGAGAGGGAAATTCTGTATGTTTCTGAACGACAGACAACTGATTTAATAAATTGGAGATCTTTTCCCTGAGTTCATCGGCGGCCGTGTGGCTTTTAACGAGATACCCGTCTGCTTGAGAAAGGTGGGGACTAAACAGGTGTGTGTCATGGGCGGTAACGATAAGTACCGGTAGGTTTGGATGTCGCTTTTTAATGCCCTGCAAAACATCCCATACCAGGAATCCATGCTTTAAGTATTGGTTCAGGAGCACGATATGGGGGTTAAACGATAATATGTTTTTCATCACAGACTCGACATCATCCGTTGTTGAAACATTGTATCCTTCACCGGCAAGACTTTCTCTACATAGATCCTTTACCCACGCCTGGTTATCTATAATAAGTATATTTGCCATAAGAGACGCCACATCTATCGGGTTACGATATATACTTTTTCTTTCCTTAAAGAAATCTATACTTGCTGCCAGACAAATTTCAAGTCGTCTTAAGCTTCATAAAATATTGGTTCTCCCAGTTCTTCGAACGAAATACTATTGAAAATATGATGTCCATCATAGTCGAGGACCCGTAAGTCGTCCGTCTGACGCAAATCACTCATGATTATTTTAAATTGTAATCCATATTTTTCTTTTACTTTTTCTTCAGAAATTTCATAAGCAATGAACTTTTTTACCCCTTTTACAGCGAGTTTTTCAATAAGCTTTGAATCATTTAAAGATTCATAAGTGGTCAAAAGTAGAATGGGACCTGTGCCAGTGAAAAAGATACCTGCTTTCATAATATACCTCCTTTCTATCTATGAGTCTGTTGATTAATGAGGATTTTCGTTCAAAATCAAGGCATGCGAAAAAAATAACCACAGGCATATATTTGATATTCCGAGGATTATTTTTTGAGCATAACGCAGAGATTGTGCGAAAAGACCATTAATCAACAGACTCATCTATGCCTCGTCTTTTCTTAAAACAGGCTGCTCTTCCAGGCAGAAGGAACGCCACTTGCAGTCGAGCTGTTCGCAATCGATAATTCCTCTTTGGAAACAGTCCGCATTACCTTCAGCGCGTTGAATACTTCTAATCAGGGTCGTGATATCAAGAAAACTCTTTTTTTCAACATCCGCTCCCGTCTTGGAGGATGATACTGTCGCTATCTCCTCGTCCCCTTTCAGATTTGCAGTGCTGCCAGAGCTCTTTTGATCTTTTCTGAATAGCATATATCAATTATTTTTATGTCTCGGAATTTCAATCCACGGAGAAAAATCATGGATTATTAAAACAAAAGACCGCCTTTAACTCGGTTTTTTTAGAATAGAATGGATCGCTGCTTTTTTAAAAACAGTTTTACATTATATCGACTATAACGAGATAGCATTTTGTGAAATCGACGCCGGTAGTGTATAACTGTATTCTTCGGTATAATCTATTCCGCTTCCAACGTTCCATTTTTCAGTAGATACATGAACCTCCTGTATCGCTTTCAGCAATTTACAATTTTTGGCGCAATCCTCCTTAGGCAAATCTTTTCTGGGACAATTTTTACATGGAGAAGAAATCATATTTCCTCCTCTATCTTAGGATATTCATAACATCAGGAGACGGCCGATTTAAATTAACAATTATCAGGTTGAAATTAGCTTTGTCCATAGAGAGAAGGGCTCATTTTAATAGGCAAAATTCCTGGAAAGCGGGAACTTGTCCCGCAAAAGAGGGATAAAAGTTGATCCTTTATTCTTTCCAGAGATCAACGTCGATCAGGCCGAGCTTTGCAGCATAGCGGGTCAATTCAATAGCATTGTGAAGGCCAAGCTTGTTCATAATGTTGGCGCGATGGTTTTCAACGGTCTTGGGGCTGATAAAAAGCTTTTCAGCAACTTTTTTGCTGGACAATCCCTCTGCCAGAAAACGCATAACCTCCTGCTCCCGTGGCGTTAACGTATTGTAATCGGCATCCGTAATTTTCGCCTCTTTTAAAGGAGATTTCATAAGATTTTCAACCACCGTATGTGAAACCGAGCTGTCAAGAAAATAATCGCCTCTTGCAACAGATTCAAGCCCCTGCACAAGCCTTTCCGAGGCAGATTCTTTGACCACATATCCGGTCGCTCCGGCCTGAAATGCCTCGGCAATATAATCAATTTTAGAATGCATGCTGACAATCAAAATGCGTGTTGTGGAAAAAAGAGTTCGTATTTCCCTGGTCAGTTGAATGCCGCTTCGATCCGGCAGGGATATGTCCACTATAATCATATCCGGTTTAAGTTTTTTTGTCAGTTGAAGCCCTTCTCGTCCATTTCCGGCTTCACCAACCACCTCAAAACGAGAATCCCGCTCTATAATCGCCTTAAGCCCTTCCCTGAAAAGAGGGTGATCATCAATGATCAATATGTTTTTCTTTTCGGACACAATTTTTCTCCTTATAGGGAACTTCAATAAAAATTTTTGTTCCTTCCGTTGGGCGAGATTGAATCTTCATTTTTCCGTTTAAAAGGCCGACCCTTTCCTCCATACTTCGAAGTCCCATCCGCTTCTCCTTAACAGCCGATACCATCCGGTCATCGATATCAAATCCTTTCCCGTCATCCTCAATGCGCAGGATGATGTATGGAAAAGAAGCGACCATCTTGAGGGTTACACTGTCGGCATCGGCATGCTTTTTAATATTCCATAGAGCTTCCTGTATAAGGCGATACAAGTTGATTTCCGTGTCAAAAGGAATGGTTAGATCATCCATGCCGGCAGCGAAAAAATTAATATTTATCCGCTTTTTCTCGGCAAATTCTTCACAATATTGATAAACCGTTCGAACCAACCCCAATTGGTCCAGCCCGGGAGGGTGTAAATTATAAGCAAAATCTCTGACAGCCCATATCGATCTTTTGAGTATTTTTGACAATTCCGAAGATTTTTGTCTTACCTTTACGGATACGGAAGGCTGGCCGTCAAAAAGCGTTTCCAGACCGATTTTCAGCAGGGAAAGGTCTTGTGCCACGCTGTCATGCAAATAACGGGAAATCCGCTGGCGCTCATTTTCCTGGGCCTTCATCAGTTGTTGAGTGAGGGTGCGAACATGTTCTTCTGCCTGCTTGCGCTTGGTGATGTTCATTATATTTCCCATTATAGCAGGCTTTCCTCTATATTCGATGGCAGCTGCGATCATTTCGCACCAAATGGTTTCCCCATCTTTTTTGAGTCTTTGGACCTCATATTGATACGGGACAGATTCACCCTTCAATCTTTTGGACACTCTTTCTGCGATAACCTCCCTGTCATCAGGGTGAATCAGCGCCTTATATTCCATTCCCAGTAATTCTTCTGTTGTATAACCATGAACCTTGGCGAATCTATCATTAACAAATACAAACCTCCCATCCTGGTGAATAAAAATACCGGTAAGGGAGCTCGTTGTAAGTGTTTTATATTTTTCCTCGCTCCTCCTCAGCTCTTCCTCCACCTGCTTGCATCCGATGGTTTCTTTTTCTAACTTTTTTACCCTTTGTTCCAATTCCTCATAGGTTGGCTTTTTGGGCATTTGAATATACTCCTGATTTCAAGCTCGTTCGCTTGCCCCGCCTGCCATTGCAAACTCGCCATCCAGCCAAGTCCGCCCGGCATAGGCCTTGGTCGCAGCTGATGGCGGCCGGGCAGGACGAGGACGATTTCCAAATTTATCAAAAAATTATTGTCATGGAGGGAGTATCGCGATAAATCAAGAACCTTCGTATTTAAAAGAAAGCGATACTCTGGCACGATAGGATATGACCTTACCATCATTAATAGTCATATCCAGTTTTGTGATTTCCGCAACTCTTAAATCGCGTAGACTTTTAGTTGCTCTTGCTACTGCATTTTCCGCAGCTTTCTCCCAGGAAGTATCACTTGTTCCCACCAATTCTACGATTTTGTAAACACTGCCACTCATGTCTGCCTCCTTGCACTAAATTTTAAATGTCGAATAATCTAACCTGGGTAAAACAAAAATCCAAAGTATAACATACGATAAAATATTAAAAATTAAATGGTTATATTTTTAAATTCCCAGCAGAGTTGTTGACCTCAAATTTATTGGGAAGATCTTGAAGGTAAGACAATTAAAAGAGTGGTTCTTCGTAATTGAAGAACCACCCGCACAAGCGCAAACAATGTAGCCTCCCGCGCTTTTAAAATATTTTTAAATAATATAAAATTTTATGCAAAATATGTCTATAAGATAAAAGGTTCATTTTTATAGGGAAAAATCCCGATCTCTAGGCAATTCCCCCAGACACTATCACAAATGATTTCAATCTGTTATTATAATTTTTTTGTTGACATTTCCTGTTGAAAAGGTAGAAAAAGATAAAAAGGATTGTTGTCTTATAAAACGAGGTGAATGATGACGGATAAATCACAGGAAAAGACAGGGTCGGAAACTTTTTTTGCGGACTGGATGAAGATGACCACAGAATTATGGAACCCGATGGCTTGGATGTGGAGCGTTTTTACGAATTCATAATGAAAAGATAAAATATTGGTATCCAACTAACCTATTTATTTTAAATTCGATATACTGTTCTTTGGTTACGAGCCCTTATGCATGCGTTTGTACGATGGAGTCTCTGATTATCCATGGAGCGATTTTACAAATAAAAGCACCCCGACCTATCAAATATCTATATTTCGGGAACCATTCGACGCAATTCTTCATAAGAGAAAACAGGACCATCAACACACACATACTTCGTACCGATATTGCATCGTCCACAGATGCCTATTCCGCATTTCATGCGTTTTTCTAAAGTGGTAATGATCTGATGATCTTCGAAATCCAACCTTTTGAGTCCTATGAGAACAAACTTGATCATAATCGGCGGTCCACAGGTAATGGCTTTGCAGTTATAAGAACTTGGCGCTTCTTCGGTCAGGACTGTAGGGACAAAACCAACCCGCTCCTTCCAACCCGGAAATTCACGATCTACGGTTAGCACCAGTCTTACGCCACCGGATCGCCATTCATCGAATTCATATGTGTAGCAAAGATCTTCCGGTGAACGTGCACCGTAAATCACCATGATATCACCGTAATCCTGGCGGTTATCAAGCATGTAGAGAAGCAGTGTGCGCAACGGGGCCATGCCGATGCCGCCGGCGATAAAAAGAATGTCATGACCTTTTAACTCATCAACGGGAAAACCGTTACCCAGAGGGGCGCGCACCCCAATCTGATCTCCGATATTCAGCTGGTGTAACCGCTGGGTCACCTCACCGGTGCGCATTACACTGAATTGCAAATAATCTTTTCGAGGCGGCGGCGAGTTTATCACAAAGGTGGATTCTCCCACTCCAAAGACGGAAAGTTGCCCTGCCTGCCCGGGTTGGAATGAAAATTCACGCATCTTTTGCTCGTCGTTTAAAACTACGCGAAAGGTTAGGATGTTTGAAGTTTCCTGAATAATATCCTGAATTGTCGCCAATTCCGGGCGAAAAGGATTGGATTTAAACTCTGGCATCCACTGCCTCCTTCAACTGGTACACAATCCTGCGTATGTCTATGGATACGGGACAACTTCGAATACAGCGCCCACATCCGCAACAGGATATCATGCCGTTATATTTATCAGGGAAATAGGAAAATTTATGGCCCACTCGGTTACGGTAACGTTCAAATTTTTCGGGCCGTGGATTATGCCCGCTGGCTTCCAGGGTATAATGATAAAACATACATGAGTCCCAGGAACGTAACCGCTCGCCCTCAAGGTCCCTGGATTCATCTGTAATGTTGAAACAATAACAGGTCGGGCAGACAAACGTGCAAATTCCGCAACTAATACACTTTGAGATCATATCACGCCAATAATCCATGTCTGTAAAACGACCCGTGAAATCCTTTGCACTCTGGGTTAGATCACCTTCTCCAACACGTTTGGAATTTACTTGTTCTTGAATTCGTTGAGCTTTTTCTATCTGTTCGGGCGCCGCTTGTTTTCCCATTAAAGGGATCAGCTTCCGTCCCCGCTCATTGAGTGCTTCGATCACATAGCCATCATCCACGGAGACCATCCATAGATCACTGCCCTCCTTGTCTCCGGGACTGCTGCCCACGGATGAGCAGAAACAGGCGCTGTCTTCTGTATCGCATAGCAGGGTTGCAAACAGGGTTTTTTTCCGCCGTTGTTCATAATATGGGTCTTTATATCTGCCGTTAAGAAAAACTTGGTCAAAAGTAAGAAAACCGCGCACGTCGCAAGGGCGTGCTCCAAAAACAAGTACAGAGGATACGTCTTGGCGGTCTTCCAGATCAATGCGCTGTTTGGAGGGATCATTGTCATCCTTTTGATACCGGAAATGCAATAACGTCTCTACTTGCGGAAACACCACGTTTTTTGGACTTATTGTGCTTTGCCGGTCTAATACAACGACGTTGTCTCTGTGATACGGTAAAAACCGAACTCCCCATTTTTCATCTCCCATCTCAACCGGAACCCAGACATCCATTTCTTTGGAAAGACGCTCCAGCATAGCAGTCAGCTCACCTTGAGCAATAAAGATTTTTTCGGACATGGATTATTCTCTCTCAGCTTATCATCATATTCCCTTTTCACTGGGATCAAAGGTCAGCAAGGGCGGTTGTTTTTGAGGGTCAATCCCGGCTTCGTAGTCCAGCAACTCCTTGACAATCTGATTCAGTTTCTTTTTAATCAATGTCACCGGTATTTCCACAGGGCAGACGCGCTCGCATTCGCCACATTCGGTACAGCGTCCGGCAAGATGCATAGCGTGGATCATATGATAAAAGAATTTTTCCTTAAGATCGCAACGTTGCGCAAGCCACTTGGGGGACCTAGTCTCCGCAATACAACTGTCCCGGCACACACAAAGCGGACAAGCATTGCGACATGCATAGCAACGAATACATCGGTCAAGTTCTTTTTCCCAAAATTTCAGGCGATCCGGTAGCGAATACTGTTCTATCTTTTCGATATCCCCATAGGCTTGGTCATCGCTGGCATGGGGCGTTATGAGTTCACCGATGAGCAAATCATAAATGATCGGATTGGGATAGCGACAATGCAGGCATCTTTGTTCCAGTACGTGTTGCAGTGGAAAACGATATGTCTTTTGTGCGGTTTCAACATCCAGCTCATTGCCTTCGATATGTACCTCCTGAACATCTTTTAATGATGGCTCAAGACGCATGAGCCGACGCCAATCGACCGTGCCTTCACAAGGTATGCCCACAATATAGAGTGTTTCCCGGGTGACAAATTTTTCCTGAATTAAAGCGACCAGAGAACGGCTGTCGCATCCTTTGACACAAATCCCGATTTTTTTGTCGTCTTCCCGGACGGAAGCATTCAGAGTTTTTACTAAATAAGTACAAAGATTCTGGGAGCACAGAGGATTCCAAACCAACCGATTAAGATCTTGTGCTTGACGGATGAAAGACGGGGTAGCATGTAAAGAATCGTAACCCGGTTCCCAACCGAGCACGACCTCAAGTTTTTCGAAGACCTTTAAAAATTCTCTTTGTAATGTTTTGGTCTTGTCTTCCATAAGTACTTTTATTTTTATATTAATTCCTAATCAAAAAAATGACATTGCTGCTTTAGCGTCACTTTCTCCATGAACGCCAAGATTCGGTCCCAAACCATGAATTGTTTCGGAAAACTCTGTGACCACCTGTTGCCAGAGCTGTCCTTCAGAAGATGATACCCAGGTATAACGAAATCGATCCGTATGAATGCCCATAAACGGCAAAAATTGCTTAAGGACCTCCAGGCGCCGCCTTGCATAAAAATTACCCTTGTTATAATGGCAATCTTTAGGATGACAGCCGGATACCAGCACGCCATCAGCGCCATAAATAAGGGCTTTGACAACAAACAGAGGATCCATACGCCCGGTACATGGAATACGGATGATACGCAAATCTGTGGGCTGGTTAAAGCGGCACACACCGGCGGTATCTGCACCACCATAGGAGCACCAGTTGCATAAAAATCCCACCATTAATAAATCTTTTTTTGTTGTCGATTCCTCTTTAGAATTAACCATGCCTTTCCCCGGCACACAACACTTCGATTTCGGCAAGGATCTGATCATCCGTGCAATGTTGTAGTTGTATGGCCTTGGGCGGACAGGTAGCGTTGCACAAGCCGCACCCCTGACACACCGTATCCAGAACTTCCGCCTTTTGTGACCCGTCCCTTAAGGTCTTCCACTGGATCGAGCCAAATGGACAGACATCAATACATTTCCCGCAACCGATACACATAAGTTCATTGACTCTGGCGATCTGTGGATCTGTTTCAATTGTATCCCGGGAGAAAAGAGCCTGGGTTTTTGCCGCTGCAGCACTGCCTTGGGCAACTGAAGCCGGAATGTCTTTGGGACCCTGGCAGACCCCTGCAAGGAAAACGCCCGCGGTATTGGTTTCCACAGGCCGTAATTTGGGATGACTTTCCATATAAAACCCATACTCGTCATAAGAAATGCGCAGTTTTTCGGCCAACTCTTTTGCTCCGGCAGATGCGGCCACACCTGTTGCCAGAACCACCAGATCGGCTTCAACTTCTACCTGTATGCCGAGCAGAGTATCTATTCCCTGAACAACGAGGTGTTCTCCTTTGGGATATACTTTGCCGACTCGGCCTCGGATATACTGAACACCATAATCTTCCTGAGCTCGTCGCACAAACTCCTCGTAATTTTTCCCTGGAGCACGGATATCGATATAAAATACATAGCAGTTGCAATCCGGAATATGATCTCGTGCCAAAATAACCTGTTTGGCAATGTACATGCAGCATATTCCCGAACAATACGGACGTCCTATGGAAGGGTCACGGGACCCCACACAGGCAATAAAAACTATATTTTTGGGCTCTTTGCCATCGGACGGACGAAGAATATGTCCGCCGTACGGACCCGAAGCACTCACAAGTCGTTCAAATTGCAACCCTGTTATGACATCCGGATAATGTCCGCCCCCGTATTCGCCATAAACCGAATGGTCGACCAGATCAAACCCCGTGGCAACGATGATGGCGCCGACTTCTTCCTCAACGGTTTCATTTTCCATATCAAATCGGATAGCGTCAACCGGGCAGATCTTTTGACATATTTTGCATTTCTCTTTTATCAGATACCAGCAATATTTTGGATCAATTCTTGCTTTCTTGGGAATTGCTTGAGGAAAGGGGATATTGATTGCCGTTGTGGTATCCAGTCCCTCGTTAAACCCATCAAAGGATTTTTTTGCCGGACACTTCTCGGTGCACAGCCCACAACCGGTACAGGCGTCCCAATCCACATATGTCGCTTTTTTCCGGATACCCACTTTGAAATTACCCATATAACCCGATACAGACTCGATTTCACTATAGGCATAAAGATGGATATTTTCATTTTGAGCAACGTCAACCATTTTCGGTCCCAGGATGCATGAAGAACAGTCAATGGTGGGGAACGTCTTGTCAAGTTTGGCCATCTTGCCGCCAATGGTCGATTCGCGTTCTACCATGACAACCTCCAATCCCCCTTCAGCGCAATCCAGGGCAGCCTGGATACCGGAAATACCGCCGCCAATGACCAGCACCCGTTTATTAATGGGAACCTGTGAAGAAAAGAGCGGCTGATTAAAACGCAGCTTTTCCACCGACATTCGCACTAAATCCATGGCTTTTCGCGTATTGGCCTCTGTGTCCTTGCTGATCCAGGAGCAGTGCTCTCTGATATTGGCCTGTTCGAACATGTATCGGTTAAGGCCTGCTTTTTCCACGGCGCGACGAAAAGTAACTTCATGCATACGGGGTGAACACGCCGCGACCACGACGCCCTGGAGATCGTATTTTTCGATTGCCTGCTGGATTTCCTGCTGACCCGGTTCCGAACAGGAATACATATAATCTGTGGCGTAAACCACATCCGGATATTCCAGAGCTTTACGTGCTACAGCTTCCGTATCCACTGTAGCGGCAATATTTGTTCCACATTTACAGACAAAAACGCCGATACGCATATGTTTCTACCTCAGGCGGTTGTTGATTCGGTCAATTTCTCGGGTTGTTCAGATGTTTCCTTGAAGAGATCATCAGCACTAACAAAAAGTTTGTCAAGGCCGAGTTTTTTAGGATCGATTCCCAGTGCAAAACCAAGGAACTGCGTAATATACACCACCGGCATTTGGAAAGTCGTATGCCAGTATCGATTTACCTGAGACTGGCGCAAATCCAAATTCTGCTGGCATAACGGACATGCAACCGCTACGGCATCGGCGCCCAAACACCGGGCCATATCCAGAATTCTTCCTGTCATTTTACCCACAATATGGTTTTGGGTGACCCCGTAGGCCGCTCCACAACATTCGGTTTTATAAGGAAAATCTGGAACAGATGCGCCCATTGCCTGAAGCAATTCGTCCATTGAAATCGGGTTTTCCGGGTCGTCAAATTGGGCAAATTCCGGGGGACGCGAAAGCAGACAACCATAATAGGGTACAATCACCTTATTTGTAAGCCGATACCGTATCTGTTCACGGATTGTTTTTGGGCCGATATCCTCATATAGCAGTTGCAGTACGGAAATCGGTCTAATCTGTCCTGAAAAAGGCATCTGCAATATGTTCAGAAAGGAGTGTTGTTTTTCTTCATACTCTCTGAGGGCTCCTTTGAGGGCCTTCAGACAGCTCGGACATGGCGTCATAACAACATCAAGGCCCATTTCTTCCGCCAATGCCAGGTTCCGTCCCGCCAAAGCCGCTCCGAGCAAAGGATCATATGAGTGTGCCGGTGTTGAACCGCAGCAGTTCCAGTCAGGGATCTCTACAAGTTCAATGCCCAAAGCAGCGCACAGCGCACGGGTCGATTGATCAAACTCTACGGAGGTTCCCACTACAGAACATCCCGGATAATAGGCGATGCGTTTTGCCGTCCGATTCATAATGCCCTTCGGCTAATCGAGGTTCTTTTTATTGCGATAATCTTCAAAACGTTTAAAAATATCAGAGACTTCTTTACGCCCGTGAATTCGGTGCGGTTTTATGGATAGCTTGCCTTTTTTAAGCACCTTGGGTGCAAGATCTATGTCCGTAAAAGGCTTTTTGGCTTTAAGGTTGTATGTGGCAAGCAATCCGGTTTCAAACACACGTCCAAATATTTTTACGGAATTGATGAATTCGTCGTAAAAGAGTTGGATATTTTTTATAGAGACCGTGTCTTCCTCAACCGAAAGAAATCGCAACGTTTCCATAACGCGGGCAATATCGATATTGCAGGGACAGCGTGTTGTACAGGCCTGGCAATCGGCACACAACCAGATAGAACGAGACCGCAACACAACCTCCTTCTGACCGAGCTGAATCAAGCGCATGATTTGATTGACAGGGTAATCATAAACATAGGTATAGGCGCAACTTGCGCTGCAATTGCCGCACTGATAGCATTTGGAAATCTGCTGTCTGCTTTCTGTTTCCACGCGATGGATAAAATTTTCATCACAGTCCCGCGGCATCCGTAGACTATTTAGAATTGCCATTGGGTATTATCCTTTTTGATGTATAACCTGAATTTTGCACGATCAGGTGCTGCTTCCATTGTAACCGAAATCGACCAATAACTGCTGAAACTCATATTTCACGCGCTGATACATGCGGGAATTTTCTATGGCAAATGCGCATTGTTGAGCAACGGCGTTGGCAAACCGAATTTCTTCCTCACCGAAAGACCGATCTCCTCCAGTGAAAATGGTTAACTCTCCGATGATTTTTTTTCGTACAATGAGAGGAATGGTAAGAATTTTGCGAATATTTTCTTTAATGATTTCTGCCCGAAATTCAATCCTAGGATCCGTCTTTACGTCATCGATGACGATAATTTTTTCGATTATTTTCTGATCCGTACCTCGTTTTTCCTTTATCGGTCCTATCTTTAAAAACTCTTTGCTCAGACCGTAAGACGCGGCCAGTTGCAATTGTTGTGTCTTGTCATCTAATAAACGTATCTGGGTGCCGCGTGCTCCCAGTACGCTTGTGATTTTGTTTACTGCAAGTTGCATAACTTTTTTTATGTTCAATGTGGAGTTGATGGCGCTACTGATTTCTTGAAAACTGAGAAGGAATTGTCGTTCGCGCTCTAACAAATGATACATGCTGCGTCTCAAAATAAAGGACACCACGGCACGGCTGGTTATCGCTCGGGCAAATTTTACATCCGTTCGGGTGAGCTCCCCGACTTTATCATCAAATAAAGCGACCACCGAAATATTCTCCTGATACACTTCAATGGGAAACAATAGAACGGAACCGATGCCTTCCGCAGTCATGGCTTTATAGTCGGGGTTTTTTTCCATCTTCCGGATGTCCCTAATGACAAAGGTATCTTCCGGAATTCGTGAAAATATACTCTCGGGCGAATCACTTAACTCAGAATAAATGAAATCTTCACTTAAGCCGAAACTGGAAACCAATTCCAGTTGTTTATCTTGGGAAAACTTCACTCTGATACTGCTGCGACCGAAATCGAGTGCTTGTGTTTGCCGTTCCACATGTTCTCCCTCAGGGGATTTTATTTTAATGAAACAGCCCTTAATATTAAGCGTTTCCGTTACAAGCCGGGTAACAAGATTCAATACCTTCCGCTCATCCGCCCCCTCGCATATGGCTCGGTTGGCTTCTGCAAATGGTGATAAGTAGTCTGGAGAGCTCATATGTTATAACTCCTTTCCAGCTAAATATTTTCATTCAGCATCTCATCAGATACCGATGATAATTTTTCTTTAAACTTTAGACCAAATATTTCCGATGAACAACAGTTTTTGAAAATATCTTTAAAAATTATCTTGAATTACGCAAAGGCATTGCAAGTTTTACCGGTTAGCTGATAGAAACTTATATTCGGAAATTCTCATGAAAATTTTTTCAGATTTTCATTATATAAGTGACAAAATGATAAGATTAGGGGCTTTGCTCCAATCGGAATAATTGAATAATGGGTTCTAGGATAATGCAATGTTGGGTTAATGGTAAAATTTGTGTTGAGTATAAAATCAAAAATGAATAATATCCTTTTAAAAACCAGCCTTCCAGTATTCAATTATTTCATTATTCCATTTTTGAGGCAAGAATTCGAGTCTCATAAAATATTCTATATTTTCAATATGTTGAAGAGATTGCGGGGCGTAAATTTTGGGGGCCGTCCATGTCGAGTATAAAAGAATTAACACGACTCATGAAAGAACTTCAAGATCAGCTTTCAGTCTGCATGCGGTGCGGCATGTGCCAGGCGGTTTGTCCGCTTTTTGCGGAAACCGCTCTTGAATCGGATGTAGCCCGAGGAAAATTGGCATTATTAGACGGGCTTGTGCAGCAACTGTTTAAAGACCCTAAGGGTGTGAACGACCGTCTTAACAAGTGTCTTCTGTGCGGATCATGTGCCGCAAACTGCCCTAGCGGCGTGAATGTTTTGGATATTTTCATAAAGGCGCGTGCAATTCTCACCGGCTTCATGGGTCTTTCTCCGGCAAAAAAGGTAATTTTGAGGGGGGTGCTGTCCCAACCCGAGATCTTTGACAGCATGGTAGAGTGGGGTTCTAAATTTCAGAAAATTTTTACGCGACCGGCAAGCGAGCGTATTGGAACATCCTGCGCCCGGTTGGTTTCACCATTGCTTAAAAACCGTCATTTCAAACGACTTGCTCCGGTACCGTTTCATCGCATGATTCCATATTTAAATACAGACCGGGGCCGTTCCGGCATCAAAGTAGCCCTTTATGTCGGGTGCCTTATTGATAAAATCTTTCCTGACATCGCCCGAGATGTTATCGATGTTTTAAATCATCATGGTGTGGGAATTTTTATGCCTGAGGGACAGGGCTGCTGCGGAATCCCGGCAATCTCTTTAGGAGACACGAAGACCTTCAACAGTCTTGTGCGTCATAACCTTGAAATATTTGATGCCGAAAAATATGATTTTCTGGTTACCTCGTGTGCCACTTGCACGTCGACAATTAAGGAAATTTGGCCGATGATGGCGGATAAAGATTCCGGATATGTTAAGAGCAGGGTCGATATAATTGCTCAAAAAACCATGGATATCAATCAGTTTTTGGTATCAAAGGTTGGGCTGGAAAATGTCAAATTTGATGATCGCGTCGATCCCGTTACCGTAACCTATCATGACCCTTGCCACCTTAAAAAAACGTTAGGAGTATTTGCCGAACCCAGATCTGTCATCAAAGCCAACCCGGGATATCGGCTTAAAGAAATGCCTGAATCGGACCGGTGTTGCGGCCTTGGGGGAAATTTTAATCTGCAGTACTATGAACTTTCGATTAATATCGGGAAATTAAAACTTGAAAACATCAAGGCATCCGGATGCCAAGTTGTCGCAACCGGATGTCCGGCCTGTATGCTTCAATTCTTTGATATGCTGTCAAAATCCGGTGACAATATCACTGTTAAACATCCCATGGAAATCTACGCGGAGTTATTAAGAAATTACCCGGAAATAAGAGGTGAACCGACAATTTCTGAACCCTGAACCCCTGAACGCTTAAATTCTTTTTGACTCCAAAGTAAATGTAACGTTCATTATTTGCCGAAATACGTCAACTTGCCTGTCATATTCATGTCGCTTTTAATTTGCTTACCTAAATTTGAGACGTTGGGTTGTAATACCCTCCTTTATTCTATCTGACTGATATATAAGGAATATTGATGTCTTTTTCCCTTTCTTTAGGACTTTGGAACAGTTATTGCTTACTGTATAGCTGAAGAATTCTTAACGGCTAACTCTGTGCAATTTTTTATTATAATATTTATAAAGAAAAGTAGGTAAAATTGGAAGCATTATACCAATCAATTCAACACATACCCATTGATGCCGTTAGTTTTCAAAGTATGATCCAACTTGTCCTTTTATTTGGAGCACTGATCTTTAAATTCATAATCCCAGTGCCAAAAACGATGGGAATCTGAATTCGTACCCCTGTGATATGAATAGGTTCGTCATGGATTTATCATCACGAGAGGAAACAATGGGGACCTACCATAACAACAAATGGCCTGCTTCTGAAATGTGGAAACAGGCTATCAGAAAAAGACAGAAACTGATTTTTAACCCCCAATACAAAAGAGCCATGCGGGATGAATGCATGATGGCTGTGGTGTTCGGTTATACTGCGCCATTGGTAGAAAAAATTCTGTTATACTCGTTACCTTCGGAGTGTGCGTCCGTAATGGATTTGTTCAGCGGGAAGGTCGACATTACATTCACCAACGGAAATCTTGTTATCTCTAATTTAAGAAAGAAAAAAAAAGGAAGGTTGTCTTAACGATTTGTACAAAGATTATAATCAATATATTAGAATTAATGGACACTCGGCTGAATAAAGGAGACAAAGGATACCTCATATGATACCTATTAAGATTGAGGACGCCAACATAGAAGTTTTGGCAAGGATAGCCAAGGCAGCATCTCACAAATTCGACTGTTCGATGAATATCGACTTTAAAAATGGAAACCGGAAAGTAGAATTTATTGGTGATGAATTCTACAAACCTTTGATTGCGGAAGAAGTGTTAGAAATTTTCGCAAAGAATAAAAAATGATTAAGGTAACGCGTTATTTCTTAAAGTAAAAGTAAATTTAAATCGCTTATATGATAATAAAAAATTTTTGCAAATAACCCATTGCACCTTGAAACAAAGTTTAACCTTTAAATTTTCCTTTTCTTTCTGAAGTCAATACATCCATATCTCCTCCCAAAATTTTTTCAATAAATATAATAATGTGAAATGCTTTTCACATTATGTAGAACACAAAGTTCATAACCTTTGGTCTAGGCTCTCGCTTTTACGAATCTATCTGATTGCAATCTCTACAATTAATCATGTTTTTTCGTCTTTGCATGATTTTTGCATATCCAATAATAATTCCAGCTGGACACGGTGCCCGGCTGGGTCGAGACAATTCAAGTTCTCGTGTCAACCGTTCTTCATCTCCGATCCACAATTTATCAGCGGTGATGCAGATGAAAGTCAGGAGCTAATTAAATGTACCTTGCTCACTACAATTTAAAAGAAAAACCCTTTAAGATAAGCACGGATCCAAAATTTATATGGCTCGGAGAAAATCACCGGGAGGGCATTTCCGTTTTGGAATATGGTGTGCTTGACAATAAAGGCTTCCTCCTTATTACAGGCGATGTCGGTACAGGCAAAACCACTCTTATCAATGCGTTATTAGAGCGTCTTGGAAACCATATTATTGTGGCTAATGTTACCAACCCTGTTCTGGAACAACTCGATTTTTTTAACATAATTGCACATGAATTTAAAAGCGATATAACGTTTGACAGCAAAGGGTCTTTTTTGATTTATTTCAATCGCTATTTGAACGATTGTTACTCAAAAAATAAAAAAGTAATACTTATAATTGATGAGGCCCATAGACTGGATCAAGAACTTCTCGAACAGATACGACTCCTATCAAATATAGAAAGGCCGGATACAAAACTTCTAAATATATTCTTTGTCGGTCAGAATGAATTTATTGATATTATTTCTAACACAGAGAATCGGGCTTTAAAGCAGAGAATCAGTATCAACTACCACCTTGATCCTTTGAAGGAAACTGAAGTAGGAGAATATATTCTCCATCGTCTCAATGTCGCTGGTCATAAAAAAAACATTTTTAACGAACGTGCAATAGGTGAAATTTTCTATTTTTCCAAAGGATATCCGCGCTTGATAAACATTATTTGCGATCATGCATTATTGACCGGTTATATTAAAGAAGTAAAAATAATAGATGAAAAGATCATAAAAGAATGTACGAATGAACTCCTTTTACCCATTGAAAGGAATGATCATAATAATAAAGAGCCGGAAATCACGGAAAAAACGCTGCCTGAGTTTGTAATTGAACCAACAAGAAAATTTTCGGGAAGAAAATTTAAATATATTGCAACTACAGTGATATCGTTAATCATTCTCGGCTTTCTTTTTTACCCGGGCAACTTAGGTGGCCACATCGGCAATATCAAGAATTATTTTATACCGGACCTAAGCGAACAAGCAAAATTAACATCCATAAATATACCGAAAATCGCAATTAAAAAACAAAAAATAAATCCCGCTGTTCAAGATTCGGGAAATTCTCCCAATACACCTTTTCCATTAACAGACCTTACGTCCAAAAATTATGATGTATATAGGCAAGCAGAAAAAGATATTATAGCGCCACAAAAATCAGATAAAATTTCTAATCTAAGCGCTACCCAAGACCTTAATCAAGAAGAACAAGTTAATAAAATGGGTAAACCCCAAAACGTCCTGAAACTTGGATTCATTCCCGATCAGAAAAAAATTATCAATTTCGGATACGATTCAAATGATCTTTCGGACGAGGCTGTTGAAGTATTGGAACAAACCAGCGAATTCATTATCCAACACCCCAATACAGAGGTTATTGTCGAAGGGTATACCGACACTTATGGAAATTATCACTATAACAAAAGTCTTTCAAACTCCAGGGCTAATATTGTGAAAAGCTTTTTTGTGGGCCGAGGAATTAGCCCATCAAGAGTCAAAACCTTTGGAATGGGACAAAAAAATCCAATTGGATCAAACAAGACCAAAGAAGGAAGAATGCGGAATCGTAGGGTTGAGATCAAGCTCAATACTATTAAACAATAATGAGTTTTAAATTCATTATTGTTTATTTTATATCGTTCCGACCCTTATTTTCTGCTTTGCATAGAATATCCGGACCCCAAAAACAGAATG
>CAZBOB010000019.1:0-49896 GCA_964492995.1 uncultured Desulfobacteraceae bacterium
CTTAACCAATTAAGTGTGAAATGCCTAAAGTGATCTAAAGTGCCTAAAGTTAAGGTGTCGCTCCCGACTGCCATTGCAAGGCACGAGCGGGCAGGTCGCTCCGCTGATTTTATATAATTGACAGAATTCCTTAACCCTGGCCCAGACCGATCACCAATACTCTGTACTCAAAAAGTCATGTTTGTAATGGTGCATAAGTCAAATCATTATATGAACGATTAGCACCAGGGCGGGCTTTAGCTCACTTCAAACTTTACCTCACTTGTAACTTTTCTGGTTTATCCGGGTTGGGTTACAGGTTATGAATTTTATATCATTTACCTATTACCCCTTACCTGTCTTATCTAAGTTTCAGCGTACTCATGGCAATCAGTGCCAGTGCGATTGCAATGATCCAGAATCGAACAATAACCTTGGGTTCAGGCCATCCTTTAAGTTCAAAATGATGGTGAAGCGGGGCCATTCTGAAAATTCTGCGTCCATTGGTTATCTTGAAGAAACCGACCTGAAAAATTACGGATAGTGTTTCGATGACAAAAAGCCCGCCGACCAGAATGAGCAATATCTCCTGTTTGATGATAACCGCCACGGCGCCTATTGCCCCTCCCAGGGCAAGAGAACCCACATCGCCCATGAAAATTTGTGCAGGGTATGAATTGAACCACAGGAATCCCAGACCTGATCCGGCCATAGCTCCGCAGAAAATGGCGATTTCACCACTTCCGGCAACATATCTGATCTGCAAGTAATTGGCGATTTTGAAATGTCCGGCCACATAAGCAAAGATCATATATGCGGCTGAAGCGATGATAAAAGGTCCGATTGCAAGACCATCAAGGCCGTCCGTGATGTTGACCGCGTTTGATGTGGCGATAATTACAAAGGCGGCAAACAGGATGTATCCCATTCCGAGATCCGGTGAAATATTTTTAAAAAACGGAATGGTTATCTGGGTGGAAAAGCCAGCATATGAGCAAACAAGGGCCCCTGTCACAATCGCCAGAGTCGCCTGCAAAAGAAATTTGTTTCGAACACTTAACCCCTTATTGCGTTTCTTGATTTGCATAAGATAGTCGTCAATGAAACCGATACTGCCGTAGCCGACGGTAACCAAAAGGACGACCCAGATGTAATAATTGGTTAAATTGGTCCATAACAGTGTTGAAACGATGATGGAAAAAAGTATCAGCGTTCCGCCCATAGTCGGTGTCCCCGCCTTTTTATGATGGGTCGGCGGACCGTCTTCCTGTATATATTGACCGATCTGCAGATAGCTCATTTTTCGAATAACCCACGGTCCCAGAATAACACAGATCAAAAAGGCCGTCAGGCTGGCATAGATCGTCCGGAAGGTAATGTACCGAAATACATTAAATACCGATAAAGATGTGTGAAGCGGATATAGTAGATGATAAAGCATATTTTTTTTTTGCTTATTAAAAACCCGATCCTTTGATTCAGATCAGAGATAATATAGCTATGCCCGTAATAGCATTATCCTAATAGTGCCTAAAGTTTGAAGTGAACTAAAGTGAGCTAAAGCCCGCCCTGGTGCGACTCGTTTATATATATTGATATATCCTATGGATCATTCCAAACCTGATTTTTTGAACATAGAGCTTTGGTGATCGGTCTGGGCCAGGGTTAATGCATGTGCCTTCGACACTATTAATTTAAATAAAAACTGATTTACGCTGAAAGCGCTTTCCTCGACTTTAGGCACTTTAGGCACTTAATGTACTTATCAGTTACTGGTTGGCCCAGTCCAATAGCCCTTGGACAATCGTTTCCATGGTCATCCCCCTGGACCCTTTCACAAGGACCCAGTCGCCCGGGCCAAGCCGGTCTTTAATCCCTTCCAGAATCTCTTCTTTAGTGCCGGTAAAAATATCACGGGGATTCATATCTTCGTCCATGGCACCCGAGGCCACGGTTTGGGAGAACTGACCGGTAACATAAAGTTTGGCAATATCTGACACGGCGGCTATTCGGCCGATATTTCGATGCATAGATTCTGCATGATCTCCAAGCTCAAGCATATCGCCGGCAATCAGAATTCCCATGTGATTTTCCTTCAATGATCTGAGCGTATTTATGGCTGCTTTCATTGAATCCGGATTGGCATTATAGGTATCGTCAATGATATTTATTCCCTTGACGGTTTTAAGAATATTCATCCTTCCCTTAACCGGTTTAAAATCTTCAAGGCCATCTTTTATTTCTCCGGCGGTTAAACCCAATAGATATCCGACAGCCGCAGCTGCGAGCGCATTTGAAATCATGAAAGCGGCCGGAGTTTTTAAATCCACGGTAATGCTTTCCTCAGGCAGCACCAGGGTAAAAGACAGACCGGCCCCTGTTCCCTTCACCGATCGAGCTCTTATCCGGGCGTTTTTTGAACGTCCGAAAAACAGAACATTTCTTGAGGTGTAGTCGGCCAGCTGCAACAGTCTCGGGTCATCTGCATTCAAAGCCGCTGTTCCGTCCGGCTTAATTTCTTCTAAAAGTTCTCCTTTGGCTTGCATGATCGCATCCAGGGAGCCTAATCCTTCAAGGTGTGCCGGTCCGATGTTTGTGATAACACCGATATCGGGTGAACAGATTTCGGCGAGGCGCTTTATTTCTCCGGGGCTGTTCATGCCGAGCTCCAGTACAGCCCATCTGTGGTTAAGGTTAAGATTCAGCAGGGTAAGGGGAAGCCCGATCAGGTTATTTAAATTTCCGGAAGTAGATAACGTGGAAAAGCGTTTGGAAACAACCCCTGCTGTCATTTTACGGGTACTGGTTTTACCGTTTGAGCCGGTTATGGCAACCACCGAGGCATTTGAGTGTTTTCGATTAAACGCGGCGAGGTCGCCCAACGCTCTGATGGTGTCGTTTACCGTTATACAGACAATACCATTTTCTATAGATTCCTTGCCGGGCAACGTATGGGTATTGGCCCTGTCTATCAAAAGACCGCTTACTCCGCGCTCAATTACGTCGCCGATAAAACTATGGCCGTCATGGGTATCTCCCTTAATGGCAACAAAGAGTTCATCCACTGATATGTTGCGCGAATCGATGGATATGCCTGAAAAAGAGTGTTTAAGATCGTCTAATAAAAGGTCTCCTCCCGTGGCCTCAAGGATTTCAGCAGTGGTCCAGGTGGTGGGTCGGACTTGGGGTTCCGGGTTTCGGTTTCCGGGTTTGGGATGATCATATGAGTTGTGCTTTGAATATTGGATTTCTAGTTTCGAAAGTGCGGTTCTTGCCTCATTTCTGTCATCAAAACTGATGGTATTGTTTCCTATTATCTGATACGTTTCATTCCCCTTGCCCGCGATCAAAACGATATCTCCCGACCGTGACGCCGTAATTGCAAGCTGTATGGCCGTTTTGCGGTCTGGTTCCACAACATATCCTTTTTTCCGGAAACCGGTTGACAGATCGGCCGGCGTATACACGTTGGAAATCGTTTTTTTCGTACCCTGAACGATTTGTTCAATAATTTCCATGGGCGGTTCTGTTCTGGGATTGTCCGATGTGATTACGGTAAGGTCACAGAGTCTTGCTGCGGTTCGCCCCATTAGGGGCCGTTTGGTTTTGTCCCGGTTGCCGCCACATCCGAATACACAGATTATTCTGCCTGTGGCCGAAAATTTTAGCGCGGACAGTACATTTTCAAGAGCATCCGGAGTATGAGCGTAATCAACATATATAAGCCGGTTGATATCATTTGGAATTGATTCGAGACGTCCGGGTACTGCGCAAACCGCTTGGATGCCCGTTTTAATGGAATCTAAAGATAGATTGAGCACAATACCTACTCCTGTGGCGCAGAGAATGTTTTCCAGGTTATGTTTTCCCACAAGGGGTGATTTAAATTCAAAAGCGCCGGCCGGTGTAATAACTTTACCGGAAATACCTGTCAGGTCGTGCGTTATGTCCTTGGCACATATACTGTTGCCATTGGAAAAGCCCGTCGAAAGTACAGACGGTTTTCCAATGCTTGCTTCAAGCAGCTTTATAAGCTCCCTTCCTTTTTCATCATTGTGATTTATTACCGCCGAAACCCCGTGGTTTGCTGATTCGTGATCGGGTATTTGCGTAAAAAATTTTTTTTTGCAGGACCAGTATGAATTCATATCTCCGTGATAATCCAGATGGTCCTGGGTCAAATTGGTAAAGACCAGGAGATTGAATCTGCAGTTGCATATTCTGTTAAGGTCGATGGCGTGGGAAGATACTTCCATAACAACATGGGTGATGCCGCTTTTGAGCATTTCAGTCAGAATTTTCTGCAGATCGTAAGATTCCGGCGTTGTCATGGGGTTTTGAAACGTTTTACCGGAATATCGGTAATTTAGTGTTCCAATGACACCGACCTTGATCCCGGCCTGTGAAAGCAGATTCTCGACTAAAAATGCAGTGGTTGTTTTACCGTTGGTACCGGTTATTCCGATTAAAAACAGCTTTTTTGACGGATTTGAGTAAAACCGATCTGATATTTTCGCAAGGGCATTTCTAGTGTTTTTAACCTCTATGATTATCGATTTTTTTCTGACGGGTTTCTGGGTAACAATTGCTGATGCCCCCCTGGCCAACGCTTCATCAATAAAGTCATGACCATCTGCGGCAAAGCCCTTTATCGCAACAAACAGCCCACCCGGCTTAACATCCTGCGCTCTGTAATGGATGGAACTTATTTCAGGGTCCGGTGAAACTGAAAATTGCCCGGCATCCGGACCGGTTCCGTAAAAGCTTACAGGCGTAACCGTTTTCAATAAACTCGAAAGTTTCATCCTCTTGCTTCACTCTTTAATGAGACCATTAATCTGCCGGTTTTGCTTTTTGGACGTATGTTCATATAATCAAGGGTTTTGCGGGCGATCTTTTTGAATACCGGGGCAGCAACAATGCTCCCGTAATGTTGTTTTTCAGGTTCGTTAATCACTACCAGGATCACCGCTTTTGGCATTTTCTTAGGTAAGAATCCGATAAAAGATGATATGTATTTGCCTTGGGCGTACTTCCCTTGTTCGCCGATTTTCTGGGCGGTTCCTGTTTTGCCGCAGACGGAATACCCTTCAAGTGCGGCATTGACTCCGGTGCCGCCTTCGGTAATGACGGTTTTCATGATCATGGCTAAAGTCCTGGCTGTTTTTTCCGAAATGACCCGTTTCATTTTTTTGGGGCCGAAGCTTTTTATCAGTTGCCCATTTTGATCGGTAATAGCCTGGACAATATAAGGCTTCATGAGCACTCCCTTATTGGCAATGGCAGATGTGGCCGAGATAAGCTGAAGGGCGGAAACCGAAATTCCCTGACCAAAGGCTATGGTTCCGGTATCAACCGTTGTCCATTGCTTGTAAGGCGCCAGAATGCCGGCGGTTTCCCCGGGACAGTCTATTTCGGTCTTTGCTCCGAAACCAAAATCACGCAGCGTTTTGTAAAAAGATTTAGGTCCTGTGACTGCGCTGAATTTGACGGCGCCTATGTTGCTTGAATATTTGATGATTTGCTGCAGAGACAGCCACCCATGCTCGTGGGTATCGTGAATAACGTGCTTTCCGACCTTGTAAGCACCGTTTTCGCAATAAAAGATGCTATTGGGTGAGCAGTTGCCGGTTTCTATTGCAGAGGCTGCAGCGAAAATCTTCATGGTTGACCCCGGTTCAAACGGGTCGGTTATGATTCGGTTTCTCCATATTTTTTGGCTGAAGTTATTTATGGCATTGGGGTTGAAAAAGGGATAGTGTGCCAGCGCAAGTATGGCTCCTGTTTTAGGCGCCATTACGATTGCCATCCCGGATTTTGCAGAAAATTTTTTAACCCCCTCTTCAAGTGTCTTTTCCGTAATATATTCGATTACGCTATCGATGGTAAGGATAAGATTGTTTCCGCTATAATTTAAACCCGTTGTTTTTTCAGCATCAAATCCCCGACCCAGAGCATCTTTTAAAATCGTGTAGTTGGAAGCGGAACCTTGAAGATATGTATTATAATAGAATTCAATACCTTCCAATCCATGATCGTCGATATTTGTAAATCCAAGAACCTGGGCAGCGAGGGTTTTATGGGGATAAAACCGCTTGTGTTCGGGTATGAAATCTACCCCGGCAATTTTAAGATTCCTGACCGCGTCGGCTTCTTTGGGTGTGACCTTGCGCTTGATCCATACAAACTTTTTGGTGGAAACCAATTTCCTGACAAGGGATTTGTGATTAATTTTTAGGATTTTAGAAAGTGATTTTGCTATTGTCCGTGCATTTTTTATTTTTGGAGGGTGTGCTGCGATGGATGTCACATCGATACTTATCGCCAGTTCTTTGAGGTTGGTATCGTATATGGTTCCGCGCTTTCCGTAGGATCTGCAGGACACTTCATATTGGTCTGCTGCTTTTTCGGACAGCCAGGAGCCGCGGAACACCTGAACATAAACCGCTTTGGCGCAAATTGTCGTAAAAAAAAGGCTAAAAATAGAACCCACGATAATAACTCGTAATCTTATATATTTTTTCTCAATCGGTTTCATGGAATAATAATCATCTGCTCTCGTGTGGGCGTTATAAGGCCGAGTTGGTTTTTTGCAATTTTAGCGATTCGCTCCGGAGATTTCAGCCTTGCCAGTTCAACCTTTAAGTTATTTTTCAAGGTTATGAGATCCTGATGACGCTTGGCTTCTCTTGAAATTTCATATCCTGCTCCGATAGTTTGGACCCGGCACCAGGTAAAAAACAAAAGTTCCGTAAGAAAGATGGTCATGAAAATGATCAATAGTAACATTTCGTTGAGCTTGCGAATATTTTTTAGAGCTTTACGAGTACTCATATTTTTTCGACGACTCTTAATTTTGCGCTTCTTGCCATGGGGTTATTTGCAACCTCGTCTTTCGTGGGGCGCACGACTTTTTTCGTCAATATTCGAACCAATGGTTTTTTATTGCAGGCACACTCGGGTAAGCCCGGGGGACATATACACCCTTTTTCCAGGGCTTTCATTCGATGTTTTACAATTCGGTCTTCAAGGGAATGAAAAGATAAAACACATAGGCGACCTTTATGGTTTAAAAGGCTCGCAACATTTTCCATGAATAAATCGAGCATTTCAAGTTCTCTGTTGACAACGATTCTAAGTGCCATGAACGTCCGTGTGGCGGGGTGGATTTTCTGCTTAAATGATACGTTCTTTGGAACAGCATCGCACACGATTTGAGCCAACTCCTTGCTCGATCTGATGGCTTTGCGCCGCCGTTGCGTTACTATTCTTTTCGCAATTTGTCCTGCTCGGCGTTCCTCTCCGTATTTGTAAAAAATTTCCTTAAGGTTTTTTTCCGCCATGCTGTTGATTAAATCTTCAGCCGTTGCACTCGATTTTAAATTCATTCGCATATCAAGCGGCTCATCTTTGTTGAAGCTGAACCCCCGACCGCTCGACTCGAGTTGATCAAGTGAAATTCCAAGATCAAGAAGAATTCCGTCTACCGCATCAATTTTCAATTGTTGAAGAAACTCAGGAAGATGAATAAAATTGTCATGAAAGAGGTGGATGGTTAAATTGAACGATTTTAGAACTTTTTTTGCGTTCCTGACCGCATCGATATCTTGGTCAATGCCTATGAAAATTCCTCCCGGGATAATTTTTTTGCAAATAGCCCCGGCATGGCCCGAACCCCCAAGGGTGCAGTCGACATAGATTCTCCCTGGTGTACAGTTAAGATAACAGAGCGCTTGGGGCAGCATTACAGGGATATGTTTGAACAACACAATTAGAGTCCTAATTTTGCAATTTCGTTTCTTACGTCCTCCTTTTTCATGTCTTTATCCAGATGTATATTTTCCCTGTCCCAGCTTTTACGTGACCAGATTTCAAAATGATCGAGGACGCCAACAAGAACAATCTCCTTGTCCAATTCAGCATACTGTCTCAAGTTCTGCGGTATCAGGATACGATCCTGTTTGTCGCAAGCGCATTCAAAAGCACCTCCGATGAAGACCCTTCTAAATCGGCGCATGTTCTCGCTTTTTTCGGCCAGAGACAATATACGGGTTTCAATGTTACGCCATTCATCATATGTATAGGCCACAAGTCCCCCGTCCATTCTGGAAACCATCACCCCATTTGATTCCTGTGCTTTGATGACATCACGGAACCTGGCCGGAATTATGATACGCCCTTTTGAATCTATTGTATGAAATGAGCTTCCTCGGAACATTTTTCACCATAATTATCCACTTTAACCCACCTTTTTGTTAAAAGTACATTTTTTAATAAGTGTCAAGAAAAAAATACAATAACATATAATATTTTTTATAATAATTCATAAATGTTAAAAGTATAAAAGAAATTTAACTTTAAGTGGGGTAAAGTGGAGGTATTTTTTTTGGATTTGACCACTTTGTCTGAATTTGCCGTTATGATGGTGGCGAGATAAATTCCTTAGAAAACCCAGGGCAAACCCATTTGAATCTCAATATAGGGAGAACGCTCCACGCCGTCGCTTCGCTGTACGGAAATCAAATGCGTTTACCCTGTTAGAGTTGTGGATCGTCATCGGCATGATCATTGATACTGTGGTTATCAACAAACTCAAGCCCAACGATAATATTGATGAGATCGTCGATGAATTTGAAAGTCAAAAAATAATTCAATTCCCGCTTTCTCCAAAGAGCATAACAGGACTGTCGGCGATAAAAGCATATATTGGAAAATACAGTGAAGTCTTTGTTGAAGCACTGGGATAGCAAAAGGAAATACAGGGTAGGGATAGATCATAAGGTTTAATAATATACCGGATCGGAATCGAACTTATGTTCCAGGGACTCCCTTTCTTCTTTACTCAGTCTGCCCATTTCTACGAGAACTTTTCCGATACCCGCTTCTCTAAGGGTATCGATTCTCATCAGGGATTCAGCGCTTTTATTAGAGGCGCTGATAAACGTATAATCCGAAGTCAGTTTTGATTTATTTAACAATTTAACCGTCGCGCCCGAAAAAATAATATGATAGTTTAATAAAAAATATCCGGCGGCTCCTAAAAGAACCAGTAGAATATAAGAGCTCATTTTTTTCATCATTATATGGATTCCTCTATTAAATTTTCTTTATTTGGTACAGGAAGCGTTTATCAGCTTATCGATTTTTATTCAATAACTATTATTTTCGCTTCACTGATAAATATATAACGGACATAGGGTCAAATCCAAATATTTGGGGCACTGCGAAGATGTTGGGGAAATGATGAGCTTATCGCTTTTCAGAAAAAGGCATGACCTCCTAAGTTTAAACCTATACTCGAATTCAAAGCCGGAATAGTCTTTTATATCCTTTAAAATAAGGATGCGAAACTTTAGTTATTAGTTTATATCGATTTTGGGTAACAATTGGATATCGAGCATTATTATTTGAATTTCCAGTAGGGGACCGGTCCTAATCCCCGTCATATTCCTGGTAAATAATATGCCCGCAGGACTCGCAATGTGAGGCATCCTCGTCATGGTAGCGAAGGCCACACCCCGCGCAAACGACCTTTTTTTTTGTGGCAATGTGTATCCATTCCTTGGCGATACGGCTCACCTGCCAAGGTATAAGGTATAAGGATAATACCTGAAAGTATCATGAGTACGGCAACCCGTTGTATCAATTTATGCTTGCCTTTTTTCTAATAATACAAAGCCGGTATAAGTCCAAAGGGTTTGCAATATGAAGACTTTCAGACAATATTTCTTTATACTTTTCAAAGTCTTCTGATCTACATCTTTTTTTGTTATAAATTCGATGGACCTTGTCTATAAATTCACATGTAAAAAAATAGTCTTCTATTTCATCATTGTTTGGATATTCCTTTAAAAAATTCCAATAGGCTTTTCGAAGTCTGGCAGCCTGATAAAATGGTGATTTTTTTTCTGTCTTATAGTAAACTTGCCTCGAATCTTGGTTGAACAAATTAATGTTAATTTTAGTTTCCTTTTTGCAGTCCAAAACATTATTAATTTTTCCAAGTGCTTTAAAATATCTTTCTTTATCATTAATTCCAACCTCGGCACCTAAAAGATGATACGCCTTTTGCAGAGCGTACCCTTCGAGCGATATATCAGTTAACGCATAAAAAATATCATTAGAAAAATATCTTGGGCAGTTTCCTTGCTGACAATCTCTCAACATCCTATCAAACCATGCGAACCCTAGATTTCGTTTTAGTGTGTGGTAGTTGTCATCCAAGGTATTGTCATATAATTTACTTTTATACTCAAATAAGAATTCAGTCTTTTTTTCCAGAGGCATTTTCTCAAGGTATTCTTTATCAATTTCAATTATGGTTCCCATTATCTGCTCCTCCATTTTAATTGTTTTTGTTATACATATTGGGTGGTTCATAGGTATAACGTTGAAAAACTCTGTTTTTAAAAATTCCTTTTACGGAATTCATGGGCGCTTGACTCCTCCATAAATAAAAATGGTTATTTTCTCTTCTATGCATTTTTTCATTCCTGGCCGGGACATCCGATCCGTTTTTCTCAGTTCGATGCTCTTTATGCTGTAGTTTTCTTCAAGATGCTTGGAAAAGGATTTTAAAATATCCTGTTGAGAATTTGACGTATTTGGATATGCGATATTTCTCCGGACAATCACATTTTCTTCAATTTCACACTGGGTTTCGGTGTTATCCGAGGAGGTTCTATTCACTACAAATCTGTCGTCTGCGTTTCCTTGAAGAACCGGCTCAAAGTACTCGCAATAGCTTGCACTAGTCAGCGATATCGTGTCCATATAACGCACACCGTAGTTTTTATTTTCAAAAGTGAAAATTTTGCATCTCGGCGCTTTACCGGGATCAATAATGATGTTAACACAAGATTCACAGGTTGCATCTCTTAACTTTTCTGAAGAGAATCCACCAAGAATCTTTTTATCCTTCCGGGTTGATAAAAATATATTCGAAATGTCATCGAGTCCCCGACCAAGGCTTTTTTTCCCCATTTTTCCCCTTAAATCCGGATTACGGAGTTTTTTCCTCCAAATGAATTATCGACCTGGTTGGAATTGTTTTGATCCTCAACCCATAAATCATCTATAAGAAACCTGTATTGGTATGTACCCGGTGCAAGATAGATACTCTTTGACCATGTACCATCTTCTTTACGTTCCATGAGAGATTCTTCGGATGTCTTCCAATTGTTGAAGGTTCCGACAATTTTGACGCAACTTGCTTTGGGTTCATCGCAGAAAAATTGTTTTTTTACCATTCTTGCTGATGGAAAAGACTTTTTTTGTTTAACGAGCCTTAATCCAAGAATTTTTTCCTCTGCTATCACTTCTTTGGTAAGGGCCATATAGTCTCTGAACCCCTTGGCTTTTTGATCATAATCTACTATGGATCTCCCAAAGCTAGCGGCTTCCTTCAGCTTAACATTCGTATTTATAACTGTTATAAACATAGAATCGTTAAAATGGTTTTTTATATCCTGTAAAACTTCTTTTGAAATTCTTGTCCGCTTATCGTACATAATAGCAATAACTTTTATCCGAATTTCGTGCCCTGTTTTTTCCCGAACCAGGTCTATTATCTCCAGCAGCTTGCTGATTCCATGCAGTGAAAAAAGGCTCATCTCAATAGGAACGATTACCTCTGTCGAAGCAATGAGCGAATTAAAAGTCAGAAGTCCGAGGCTGGGCGGACAGTCAATTATTATGTAATCATAAATTTGATATAAACTGTCAATTGCTTCTTTAAGTTTGGTCTCCCTGCCTTGAACCATGGAAAGATGTTGCTCAAGCGTGCTTAAGGAAATGTTCGATGGAGCGATATCGAAGTTGCCATTTACCTCGATAGTCACGTCATTAAGAGCTACTTTAGCTCCATTCGAATAGCAAAGTGTGTCGCAAACTGTTTTTTCCAACTCTCGGGTATTGATATTTAAACCTATCGCAGAATGTCCCTGAGGGTCCATATCGATGAGAAGCACCTTTCGACCTTTATGGGCCAAGCATGCAGATAAGTTAATTGCGGATGTGGTCTTACCACATCCTCCTTTTTGGTTGGCAATTGAAATAATCCTCATCATTCCCTCCTTTTTCCCAAAATATCATTTAAGCGATCAAAAAATGCTTTACATGATGACACCGACATCATCCTTCAATTTTTATAGCCTGGACCATCTTGAAGGAAACCCTTAGATGTGGTTCCGAAGGAAATATTTCAACTGAGGTTTCTGGTGGTGCGTCAACTCTCCAAAAGAAAAAAAGCACTTCATTGTTAAAAAACCGGAAATGAATCGGTTAGCCACGCACTTATTCACGAATCCGTATAACCATTATTCTGCTCGCGCTATCACCGTGATGGTTTCTTCCCTCATGACAGGTTTGGCTTTGCCAATGAATCAAAAAAGCCTCCAAAAGGATATTGAATCCCTAGGAGGCTTTATATGGAAATTTAAGAACCACTTTAATTATGATATATTACCGTTAAAAATTTAAACATATGAAAAAGATCTTAATTTATTATTCGATATTATAAAACATATTGTGTGTCAAGTAAAAAATAATACAATATATTGCGGTTAAAAGCGATATTTATTATTGAGGGGATTATAGTAGGTATTTACGAGCAGATGATGAGTTTAAAGTCTAAAATCAGGGGAAAAACAGACCATAGGGTATAGCAAGATGGGTATGATAAGGTCTTTAGAAGGTTATCGATACATTGTTCGGAAACACAATATATTAGCAATAGCGTCTGAATGGGTATTAAAAGAACCAACTGCCTGTATCAATAGGTATCCCCTTTTTCAGCCTTTCTGCCTTTAAGCAGAAAACAGTTTTTCTTGCTGCACTTAAGGCCGTTGACGCAATATTCACCTTTACGACAAGGGCAGTTTTTACTGATTTCAAGCCACTTCATAGCCAAATACCACTTCACATACTTACAAACGATAAAGCCGGATATTC
Organism: uncultured Desulfobacteraceae bacterium; assembly: GCA_964492995.1. Classification (GTDB taxonomy): domain Bacteria; phylum Desulfobacterota; class Desulfobacteria; order Desulfobacterales; family UBA11574; genus S5133MH16. Next base: position 12,931 of record CAZBOB010000019.1, read on the forward strand.
ATTTCCTTTCTTTAGGTGAAATCATATCCACCTCAGGAAATCTTTACATCCCTATCCATGTCGATCCTACAACTTTGGCATTATTGCCTATCATTTTTTGCACGCAAAAATCGTGCAAATTTAGCTAAATAAGTGTTGTTTGATTAAATCTTAAATAGTTAACGTCTCGGAAATTTGAAAACTTATCGAAAATAATAGTTTTTAATGGTAACCTGTTTGTGCCATCAGAATGGAATAATGGAATGCTGGAATGCTGGAATATTGGGGGTATGGGCGGAAATAAACCATTTTAATTGTAAAAAACTCCTTTCCTTCAACTTGGTTCAGGATAAGCTCATCCATCATTCCATTATTCCAGATGGGGCGAAGCCCCTAAATTCTTTAGGTCGCCAAGATTATCACTACAAAAAAAATTAAGTTATGAAGTAAATTACATAAAAATTGTGAATTATCTTAAATAGGCAGGCGTTATACAGGCGTTATAATGGCACTAATGAATGGAACTAAACAATAGACAGGAGAGGTGGATTGCAGGGTTAAAGGAAAAGGCGTTCACAAATTCGTCCCGGTGTTAATAAAAAAGGGCGATTCAACTGAATCGCCCTGTCCAAAGATTATGAGGAAAAGTTAACAATCCTACAAGGCCCTGGGCAAACATAATAGTTATAGTTTCCCGAAATGTCGTATAAAATATCCCAAGGGTAGAACTATACCAATAGATCCTAAAAGGCTGTATAATATGATTTATGTTGTATGTCAAGTAAAAAATAATACAATATATGGTGGTTCAAAAGTTTTTATGTTAATTCGTGTTCATCCAGAAATAGTAGATTTTGGTTTCCGGCAAGGCCCGAGCGAGTTTTCAACCGCAGGCATAGCATGCTATGTCGAGGATTGAAAACGAGCGAGAACGCCGCCGGGGGCCGAAATATGCTGTTTATGGATGAACACTAACTATGCTCCTTAACATAATAGAGCGTGGCGCCTACAGGTGAGAAGGAGAGAAAAAACATGCTCACGATTGGAATAAGGAACAAGAGGCCGAACCCCAGGTGAAGCGGCAGGTTTTTATAGAAAAGCTTGAAACGTGTCTTAAAAGGATAAAGTCTCCTGGCCGGAACGAGATCCGTATTATCCCAGGCGAGAAAAATTGCGGCAATTAACGAGGAAAAAATTGTTAAAAACGGACCTAACGGTGTTAGCCAGCCAAGCACCATGATAAAGAGACTCAAAAGAACCGGCACTATAGTTCGGGGGATTTCCTGTTTGACTAAGTAAAAAAACCGGCTAAAGAAAGGCATTTTTTGCGGATCCTTTTCCTGCCCGGATACCAGGCGCTCGGTAATCCGAGACATGGTGTCCATAATGATCACACAAAAAAGGATCTGAGAAATAAGATAGGAAAAAACCGATGACAGCACCAGGAGAGAAAGAGAAAGTGCCCAGGAAAGAAGGTGCCATAGCCATAAAAGCCACCGGCTTTCCGGTTTTATCCAGACAAGGTTTAATATCTCCTGATGATATATAAGGATCAGGCTTGCCAAAATGATGGTGATGATGATAACTGCAGCAAGTCTGATAAGACCCAGCAGCAGGAGTTTCGGCGTTTTGATCCCCAGCCAAAATCCCCGTATATTATAAGTCATTCCGTCGAATACTTTCATATTGTTAGGAGCCTTTTGCCTTATTTATGATTTTTATACCTCAAACAGGTTATTAGATTACAGATGATATCTCAAACAGAAAATTTTTTTGGACCTTAAATTCAATTTAGTCACAAGTACAAAAAAAGAGGTTACAGTGTGAACCGTAACCTCTTGAATTTCATGGTAGGCACGATTGGATTTGAACCAACGACCTCTACCGTGTCAAGGTAGCGCTCTCCCCCTGAGCTACGTGCCTGTATCGAGACCTTTGAAAATTTGTTAACACCACTTTTTATGTCTGTCAAGAAAAATGCCTTTTGGAAGAGATCTAACTCCCATTTTTTAAAAGTCTCGTCATATCTGCGGCTGACCGCCACACAAGGATTAGCTTGCTCAGGAAAAACCTTTCGACATGAAAAATTAAACTTACGGTTTAAGATACGCGGTTAATTTTTCTTTGATTTTGTCTGAAACGACTATTGATTGATTTTTTCTGTAATCGTAACAGACTTGGACCGATTCTCCGGTTGCATATACTATGGATTCGTCTGAGTGATGGAAGAGTTTATATTCAAAAGTAAAACTTTTGGTGCCGATATCCTTGACCCACATTTGAAGGGTTACCTTGTCAACGAACATTACCGGTTTAAGATAATCGCAGCGAATATGCGCCATTATAAACCTGAAATCAGAAGGATCCGAAACCTCGAAATATTTTTGTGAGAATTTTTTTCGCCCTTCTTCAAAATAGGTAAAGAATACAGCATTGTTAACATGCCCCAGAGCATCAAGATCACGGAATCTGACTTCAATGTTTGTGGAAAATATTTTGCCTGAACTCATCAACAACTCCTGACCCTGATATATTTTTATTCATTCTGAAAAACACGGTCCTTTGAGCAATGATATTGACTTAGATAATAATCAGATCCATTTTATGTCAAGGTATTATTTGTTAGAATCGGCTTAACATCTTGCCCTATGATTTTTCCACGAAAATATATTGGACTTATTTATCCGTATGTGGCAAATTGAAATCCTAGAAAGGAGGTGTTTGGAATGAAAGTGAGAAAGTCTATTTTTGCAGGAAGCTGGTACCCGGGCAATCCTGCCGGGTGCGAGAAAGAGATCAAAGGTTTTCTAAAAGAGTACCCTACAAAGACCATTGCACAGAGGTCCTTAACCGGAGGGATAGTACCCCATGCCGGATGGTATTTTTCAGGAAGTATCGCCTGTAACGTAATCCATTGCCTCAAAGATAAAAAGCCTCCGGATGCTTTTGTAATTTTCGGGATGCATCTTCATACTCGCTCACCCTCATATATTATGACCGACGGTGCATGGGAAACTCCTTTTGGTGAAATAGAAATCGAAAATTCGCTTGCAGGCGAACTTGTCGAACAATTTTCATTTCAGATCGAAACCGCTGATAACTATACCCAGGACAATACGATCGAACTTCAGCTCCCTTTTATAAAATACTTTTTTAAGGACACAAAAATCGTTCCCATCGGCGTACCTCCGACACAAAAATCTCTTGAAATCGGAAAGGCTGTGGCCGACATTTCAAACCGTCTGGGTTTGCGGGTCAAAGTTATCGGTTCGACCGACCTCACACATTACGGTATGAATTACGGGTTTGTAACCCATGGCACGGGTCCGGCGGCGTTGGACTGGGTGCGCAACGAGAACGATCGCAGGGTTATTGATGCCATGCTTGCTATGGATCCTGAAAAGGTTATTACAGAGGCCCTGGCAAACCAGAATGCCTGTTGCAGCGGTGCGGCTGCAACTGCAATTGCTGCTGCAAAACAACTCGGGGCTGACAAAGCGGAAGCTATTGCATATGCAACCAGTTATGATAAAAGTCCGGGGGACAGTTTTGTGGGATATACGGGAATTGTGTTTTAAAAAGGATAAGGGGTCAGCCATTAACGGCCCCTTATCGTTCGATCCCATCTCTTGCTAAAATACCTTGATTATAATAATGTTTCACTTCTTTTATCTCACTAACCAGGTCGGCATATTGGATGAACTCTTGGGGTGCATTGCGTCCGGTAAGGATAATTTCCACGCTTTCAGGCCGCTGGTCTAAAAATTCCAGAACCTGTTTTACGGTAAGCAGGCCAAACCAGATTGTCACGTTGATTTCATCCAGTATAACAATGTCATATTGTCCTGAGAGCATCGCGTCACGAGCCTTGATAAGACCTTGTTCAGCCTGATCTATATGCTTTTGAGTTACTTGATCACGATGAATGCACTTGATGTCCCCATACTGTTCAATTATGATGTAGGGGTTATCACGTAATGCCGTAAGTTCGCCATAGTGATGCCCCTTCATGAACTGGCCGATGTATGTTTTCAGTCCATGACCTGCAGCTCTGATTGAAAGCCCTAAAGCGGCGGTTGTTTTGCCCTTACCGTCTCCGGTGTATACCTGAATGTACCTTTTTATATCTGTTGCCATTATTCAATGATGATGAATTCATAAAAGCTCAAATTCATCAAGGGGTTGGAGTTTGGTATTTTTTGACTTTTTACAAGACCATCAAAATAAGTTAGAAAAAATGTGACCTTAAAGCCTATTATTGAGAGATTAAACAAACGACTCCTAATAAACTAAGCAGAAAATACAAAATGATCCAAGGATAGTATGAACCATCACACTTCCTAACTTCCTTTCGTATTTCAATTTTAAGACGCCTTGGATAATTACTGGATCGCACTTCCAATAGAAGTGTATAAAACTTAGCTTGTGCGTCGATCAGATCATACTCTTGTTCTAAGGCTTGCTTAATTGGTCCTTTGAGTTTTGTCAAGTGCCAATGGGATGTTGCCCGAACAAATTCTTAAGGCTAAATTCCTAAAGAATTTGAATTAAGGATTTTTGCTTTAACAGCATAAGCCACATTATAGCGATTTGCTCTAAAACCTTTACTTGAACACTTTTTCTTGTTATTCTTTTTTTGTCTTTTTACCATATGGGCGTCTCCTGTTTTATGGATTGTTTTTGCCAATATCCCATTATAACAGGATTTCCAGATAGCTTGCTCTATTTTTTGCTCAGTAACCTTCAAAATTCAAGTATCAGCTTGCCCGAAGGACGGCAATTTGAAGAAACAAAAAAACCCCTTAGATATATATTTTCTTATTTACCATGAAAAATTTAAAACAGGCCATTGTCAATGCGATAAACCGCTTTATCATTATTCAGAAAAAAGAAGGGTATTGGGTCTTTGACCTGGAAGCGGATACCACAATCACATCTGAATACATAATCCTCCAGCGATTCTTGGGCAAAGAGATTGAACCGGATCTCAAAAATCGTCTATCCCGATATATTTGCAGTAAACAGCTTCCAGATGGAGGCTGGCCCATTTGCGAAAAAAGCGCAGCTAATGTCAGCGCTTCCGTCAAGGCCTATTTTGCTCTTAAGCTAATAGGCGATTCACCTGAATTATCGCATATGGCAAAAGCGCGCAAACTCATATTAAGCCTTGGCGGTGCAGCAAATGTTAATGTGTTTACACGTATCACCCTTGCCTTGTTTGGACAGATACCCTGGCATACAGCCCCGGCCATGCCTATTGAAATCATGTTTTTGCCTAAATGGTTTTTTTTTCACATAAACAAGGTTTCTTACTGGTCTCGCACAGTAATGGTGCCACTGCTTATTCTTTATGCCAAGCGGCCGATTTGTCTCCTGAGACCAGAAGAGAGAGTGCCGGAGCTATTTCTGAAACCGCCCGATAATCTTTTTCATCTCGATCACTGCATACCAGGCCATTTTTGCAGAAATTTGTTCATACTCTTAGATCGTATCTTGAAACGGATCGAGCGATTGATTCCTCAATCTGTCCGAAAAAAGGGAATCAGGCTCGCACAGAGTTGGACCTTAGATCATATGCAATGCAAAGGCGGCCTTGGTGCCATCTTTCCGGCTATGGCCAATGCAGTCATGGCCCTTAAGGTTTTAGGTTATCCTGATAATCACCCGGATATGGTGCGCGGAATTAAGGCGATAAACGATCTGCTGGTCACCCACGGCAACAAGACTTTCTGCCAGCCGTGTGTTTCGCCGATCTGGGATACCTGCTTAATTCTTTCAGCTTTGCGTGAAGCCGGCATCCCATCTGGCCACCAATCCGTAACGTCTGCTATAGACTGGCTTTTCACGAAACAAATCTTTGTTACTGGAGACTGGAGCACTAATGGGTCAAATCTTGAACCTGGCAGCTGGGCATTTCAGTTCGAAAACAGATTCTATCCTGACGTGGACGATACGGCCATGGTTCTTATGGCTATGCTTCGTGCCGGTGTTTTGAATAGCGACAAGTATAAGGAAAAGATAAAAAGAGCCGTGAACTGGATCATCGTCATGCAAAGTTCGGATGGTGGTTGGGCTGCTTTTGATATTGACAACAATAACATTTACCTTAATAATATACCGTTTGCCGATCATGGTGCATTGCTTGATCCCAGCACTTCTGATCTGACGGCACGTTGCATTGAGCTTTTGTCGATGCTTGGCTATCGCCATGATTTTCCACCCATCGCCAGAGCACTTAATTTTCTTCAAAAGAATCAGGAAGAAACTGGTGCATGGTACGGGCGATGGGGGGTGAACTATATATACGGTACATGGTCTGTGATCATGGGCTTAAGGCAGGTAGGTGAAGACATGTCTCTCCCCTATGTTCGGAAGGCAATTGAATGGTTGAAATCCTGTCAGAACAAAGATGGCGGCTGGGGTGAAACCTGCGATTCTTACAATGCCTCCTCTTTAGCTGGTAAAGGCGACAGCACAGCATCGCAAACTGCATGGGCTCTGCTTGGACTCATGGCTGCAGGCGAAGTAAAGAGTTCTGCTGTCCAAAAAGGTGTAAACTACCTGCTAAGCACCCAAAATGCGCAGGGCGGATGGGACGAAAAGTTGTTTACCGGTACAGGCTTCCCAAGGGTTTTTTACTTGCGCTACCACGGATACAGCCAGTACTTCCCCCTTTGGGCTCTGGGTGTATACCAGCGGCTTAGCCAGGGACAAATCATGTGTCAGGATGAGATAAGATTGAAAAAACCTATATACAGTCGAGCTATGGGGCCAGAAGTTTGTGATCGGTAAGACGCAACACTTTATTCAAGCTGGTCTGTGCAGCAAGAAAGTTTCGGCAGAGGCAAACAAGTGCAAAGATTTCTTGAGGGTGTCGGGCAAGGCTTTTGAGCAGGGACAAAGGGCGCAATCCGCCAAACTCATCGACGCCTGCCATAGCGCTTGCTGGAATAGCCATATCTGCCGGATCAGAGATAGCACGTATAGCCACAAAAGGTACTTTTGCCTGAAGCGCTACCTGGGCTACGGCAGCGCTCTCCATATCCACAGCAACCGCCCCGAAATTTTTGAATAATGCTCTCTTCTCATCAGGATTTATCAGCACAGTCGTACTCTGAATAAGTGGCCCCGTGTGGAAATTCACATGCCCGTTTAGCCGGCTGCAAAGGCGTTCATGCCAGGTAGTATTTACTAAGTAGCCTGTTTGATTCGAAGAAAAAACAGTTTCGGGTATGATCAGACTGCCGGGAAAAAGTTCGGTGCTTAGAGCACCTGCGCTTCCCCAGCTGAGTAAAGCGGTGGCCCCCTCTTTTACCAATGTCCTGCCTGCAAGGTGTGCCATTTCCGGACCCAACCCAGATAATTTTACGATGGTTTCCTCGGATACACGACATATCTCATCAGCAGATATTGGCTTTTTTACCAAGCCCTGCGCCTCTGCTTTAAGCGCCACTACGATTCCAAGTATTGTCAAAATATTCCTCTATTAGTCAAGATGCGTTATTATATGATAAGCCATTGAAATAGTAAATTTACTCGCTTAACAAGTTGGTCCGCTTTGCCCCGCCTGCCATTGCAAGCTCGCCCGCCAGCCAAGCCCGTCCGGCATTCGCCTGAGGCACAGCCGATGGCGGACGGGCCCGCCTGCCACTGCGAGGCACGAGCGGGCAGGCAAGGCGAGGCGGCCAGGGGCACGAGCGGGCAGGTCACAATTGGAATATCGAAATACCATTAGTTTGAATCCTTTTCGATGATTTGCTGCTGAATATGCATCTTCTTCAAAAGAGTTTCATATGATTTATGTTTAATTACTCTTGAGAAAGATTTCCGATAGTTTTTGACGATACTGACACCGTCGATCTTTACATCATAAATAAGTGAGACCTTTTCTGCCGATGTCAGGAGATAATCGACAGAAATTTCATCATTTAACCTGATGATGACAGTTTGTACTAATTTCCGCCTCTGATTAATATCCTCTTCAATGTAACGGACTTCTTCTTGCTTGAGAAAGTCTAAAACCAGCCTTGTATAGGAATCCAGGAACAGGTCTCGAAAAACGGCCTTGAATTCTGCCCATTGAGTATCATTGAGCTTTGGCCGAAAGTCTTCCAGCACTTTCTCGGACATCATATCGAAATCAAAGCTGTTTGCAACAATCTTTTTAATAGCAATCCTTCTTTTATTTCTGAATTCATGAGCCTGGATCTGGGGATCGGTCTGGATGGAAATCACCTGATCAAGCATACATTTCACCATCTCGGTGGGTTCTCCTGCGATACCGTGGGAACACAGGAAAACAAGTGAAATGGGAAAGAGCATCGCCAGTATGAAAATTTTAGATTTCATATTTACTCCTTATTCCAAAAAATTAACTGTAAGATTACCCATAGTCAGGCAATTTATTTTTTCGCGCTTTGTTCTACAGAAAGATGAGTCGCCGAATCAAGTTTTCCCATTTTTGAAAAGTTTTTAACTAGTTGTAAAATTGAAGGGATTAAAAATATTGCTGCGGCCAATATGCTAATGCTTCCGATCGTAGCGAGCAATCCCAGGCTATACACGCCCTGGTGGTCTGATATAGTGAGACTCCCAAAACCTATGGTTGTCGTAAGGCCTGCGAGGATGATCCCTTTGCCGGTGCTAAACGGGAGTACTATATCTCCGTTCTCGCTTTCTACCTGACGCCATCGCTGAACTATAATGATGCCGTATTCAATGCCGGCCCCAACAATGAGGGGTAGAAAGATACTGTTAGCTAAGTTAAAGTCCACCCCGAAAAGGTCCATCAATCCCATAGTCCATACGGTCCCCACAACAAGTGGAGTTATAGCTATAAGTGTGTAAGAGAACCTGCGGAAAGTGATAAACAACAGGACAATAATAAATATCACAGCATAAACTGCCGCCTTGATACAGGCATCTCGAAAGGCCTTTGTAAAAACATAAAGAGTAACCGGGTTTCCGATTGCATCAGGATCTACAGACCTGAGCTCATGAACAAACTGGCCCGTAAGCTCCGGTTCCCATATGTTATGGGACGGGAAGACCCGGATAAGATAAAGATTGTTTTTGTCAACAAAACGCTGAACCAGGGGTCTGGGCAAATCATCGAGTTTAATGGGCGTGGTGTTTACGTTCATGCGCAGAATTTCAAACTTTTCGTCCAGATCCTGAATCAAGATTTTTTCAAAGGTGGCAAGGGCAGTTATGCGTTGCGATTTCATCATGGAGCTAAAACGGCTTCTTAGTTTTTCAATGAGATCTCGCACCTGTTTCATTTGTACTTCCAGCGGTTTTGCTGTGCCCCATTTGTTTTCACCAGAATCTAACATCTTAAAACGAATGTTGCCAAGAATCTTATTTAATTTTACTATATCAACCATATCCCCGGAGCTTTGGAGTAATCCGGCCGTGGGCAGGAGGGGCTTCATTTGCCTCAACAAATCTATTTTTTCTTCCTGGTTATGAGGTAATATAGTTTCTACGCTATGTACTTCAGAGACTGAAGGGAGGGCTTTCAGAGCTTCTGTCTTTTTTTTGACTTCTTCCAGAGAATGGGCCAGGATTACTCCATACAAACTGGATCGTTCGGAGTTTTGCAGAAGTTTTTTTTCCCAGATAACAGATTCTGCTTTTTTTGACTGAAGTCGCAACATGTTCAAGTCAAATGAAACATTTCTTGATCCCCATAAGGAGAAACCGAATAAAATGCAGGCAGTAATGAGAAAGAAAAAAGCCCGCTCGTTTCCGAGTCTAAACAGGGGTTTTAATTGGGCAGATGCCACATTTTTTTGAACCTTATACCTGGTCTTGTCAAATACCAGGGTGATAGCAGGTAAAAAACAAATAGTTGTTACCGTTGTCATAACCATCCCCATGGAGGTAATGATTCCCAATTCTACCAATCCTTTGAAACCGGTAAACACAAGGGGAAAAAATGAAAGGGCTGCGGTTATTCCTGCAAGAATAACTGCCGGGCCGAGTTTGATCATGGTGGACTGTATTGCTTCTTCTTTTGAAACATGTCGGAGCTGTTCTTCTTCTTGATATCGTGCAAACCAGTGGATTCCGTAATCAATACCCAAACCGAGCAGAAGGGGAGCAAATGTTACTGAAAGTATATTGAGATGCCCAATAAATAGGGTCGTCAGGCCGAAGGTTAAAGACAGGGCTACCAGGAGTTCTGTAATTTCCAATAAAGGCCGGCGGATTCCACGCCAGAAAATAACAAGAAGAAGGGTAAGACCTACCAAAGAGAGTATAGTGGCTATGCTCATATCGCCAAGCGCTGCATCCATTTCATCCATATTCAGAGCATCCTGTCCGGTAACGCCGGCATTAACTTCGGGAAAATCATCCTGAACCGAGGAAACAGCTTTTCTTAAAGCTGTCAGGGAGTGGAGGGCATTAGTGAAATTGTTGCTTTTCTTTTTCGGAGTAACAAAAACAAGGATATATTTTTTATTATCTGTCCAGAAATAGCCCTTTTCAGCGTCAGCATCCCACGATTTTTTGGTAAAAAACGATCCCCACGGGGAATGAAAAGAGGTACATCCATCTATCCACTTTATCATTTCTCCAAGGACACGAATGAGAAAATCAAGGTCAAGTGGTTTATCATCGTCATGTGATAGTCCCTCATCAAGAAACCCGGTAAAAAGCTCACCAACCATTTTGGAAGCCATCTCATTATTGATTCCCCTGAAAAAACTGATCAGACCGGGAGATTGCGCAAGGTTACTAATAAAATCCTGATGTTCGCCAAGATTATCCCGTAAGGTTAAAAGGTCTTCTTTGTTCAAATAAAGGAGCGCCCAGGGCCTGAGGATTTCAGGATCCACACGATAAAAGATCTGGATATAATTATCGTGGTCTGCTTCTAAAAGAGTAGCCAGGGCATGAAGAAACTCCAATGAACGGGAAATATTTTTGTTTTCAATAGCAACAACAAATGTGTCCAGATCATTGAATGGATCAGCCTGTTCTGATAGCTGTGCCAGACGGTTGTCCGGAGAAATGAGATCTATTCGACTGGTCTGAAACCCCAGATTCCTGACAGTATAAAAAATCGAAATTGCGGACAGTGCCAGTGCAATAAAAATAATAATAAAGGGGTGCGAGGTTTCAGCGATCAATATTTTTCTTATTATCCGTTGAATAGGGGTCATTTTTATTCGCACACTTGCCAGTCCTTTACTCCCGCGGCATATATTAGTTCGGCCTGAGAAATATTATAATTTAATGCCGCTTCAAGATATCGGCCCTTATTTTCGCCATATTTTTCTATGGCATTGAGCATGTTCTGGGCTGTTCCTATGCCCATATCAAAATCAGCAATAGCAGCAATCAACCACTTTCTGGCCGCGGCCGTAGCCTTACGATAAGCGTTTACAGCCTTTTCCCACTCCAGAACCTCATGATAACATTTAGCCACGTGAATAGAGATATTCCTCTTAGCGGAGTCCCTGGTATAAAGTAGCTTTCTATATTCCGCCTGAGCTTTATCTACCCTGGCGCAACTGATGCCGAAGTCAAAGTTCCATTTCAATCCGGCCAATATCCCGGCATAGGCGTGATTGAACTCATCGTTGATATAAGGGTTATCCAATTTATCCCGGCCAGGTGCTCCGGCAAGGGAACCTTCCAAAGCAAGAAAAAAAGAAGGATACCTGTCGCTTCGCACCGCTTTCACCTGAAATTCTTGGGCATTAAGAGCTTCCTTGAGTTGTTTGAATTCCGGACGTTCGGAGGATGCTTTTTGAATATAGTTTGTAAGTTCAGCCAGGTTTTTATCATTTGTCGGGAGCGCGTATTCGATAATATCAAACTCCGTTTCGGGAGGCAAATTGATCAAAGACTTCAGGGCAAAATGGGTTAGCTTTGCCCCCTTTTCAGCCTCAGCTCCGGACCGGATAGAGCCTGCGCGAAAAGCATCGATCCTATAAAGATCACTTTCGACTACATTTTCGGCATCAAGTTTCAAGAGGCGTATGATACGGCGTCTGGCATCATCAAAAAAATTTTCTGCGTCAATGGCCGCATTAATCCCCTGACGGGCAAGAATCAGGCCGTAATAGAGCTGCTTAACCCTGAAGACAATCTCAGCCTTTTTCTTTACGATATCAAATTCCCTGGCCTTGATTCCGCTTTTTGCTGCTTCTTCTCGGTTAAAAAGCTTGCCAAAAGTGTAAATGGGTTGCTTTACGGTAAAATCTAACCTGCCAAAAATACCGGTATTAGAAAGACTCGTGCCAGGGGATGGATCATGGATTTTATTATTGATAATTATCGGTTCCTCGGTATCGTTGACGGGTCCAGTAACACCGGTGATATCAATTTGGGGATAATAAGCAGCTTTTACCTGCTTGAGATTACTTTTGGCCACATCAATTTTACTTCGGCTTTCATCTATCTCGGGGCTTTTGGCAACAGCCATATCAATCAACTGCTGCAAACTCAGGACAGGTCTTTCCTGTTTTTGTTTTTCCGCCAATGCCTCCCCCTGGAAAATGAAAATCAGACCAAAACCAATAATCACCCCCAAAACCTGGATTAGCCGGATAGAGCTGTATATTTTCAACATAGCAAACCTTCCTTTTCTGTTATTAAAAAACCTCATTGGCAAGTTTTCCTTTCCAAAGCAAATCTTTATTTTGACATTGAGAAGTTACGTATGCCAGGGCGTATCACCTTCTGCCCTTTTGCTTGGGAAAAGCCTTCTTTCACGTTTCTTTCCCAGTAGCGCTGTATAAATTAAAAGTCCGACTCCAGCCCAGAAAATCTGTTCCAGTCGAAGAGCAATTCCGTATGTAAAACCGAGGGCTGACTGGAGACCGAATAGCCTAAAAATAATAACCAGGGTGCCTTCCAGCAGACCAATTTTGCTTGGGATAGCAAAACCCACAAGATCTATCCAGCTTCCCAAGAACCAGATACCGACAGCCATCAAGAAGGATGCATGGTCTATCATTATGAAAAGAAAGTACCAGCATTTCATAATACTACATGCCATTGCCACGGAATGCCAGAACATAGATAGAGATAAATCCTGGGGATGCTTTTTAAAAAAAAGCTTAAGCTCATTATCCACACTTGTGATATGGTGGGCCGCTTTTTCCAAAGCTTTTCCGCCAACCTTATGAACCATAAGCCAGCGTATGATGGCTCCCAGTTTGCCGTACTTCTGAACGGCCAGAAATCCCAGGAGCCCTGCCCCTAAAAGTGTACTCCCTGCGAGCATTGCTACCCAAACTCCAACCGGTAGCTCAATTTTCCAGAGGACAAAAAAGGACCCCAAAACCACAAAAATTAGTTGTGCCAGAGTGTATGAAAGTTTACCGATAATCACACCGGCAGCGGCTTGAGGGCCTTGATGATTTAAAGACAAAAGGCTTCCCTTAATTACTTCACCCCCGAGACTGGCTGTGGGAGTGAGATAATTAATCGAAGTGCCGGCCAGACGGATACAGAATATCTGAAAGAAGGGCAATGATCGATGGGGGCCGGAAAGGCAATGTCGCCAACCAATGGTATTAAAAAGGTTCACCAGCCCTTCAAACAGGATCATCGGCAAGAGTCCCCAGCCCAACAGGGTCAGGTCCCGCCATAATTCTTTTGGGCCGATCTTCCAGATTAAAAAAAATAGCAGAGCGATTCCTGTAATGATGCTGTAAACATGAAATTTTTTCATTTAGATGCCGGTACAATTATTTGTTTTTTCTATCTCTGCCATATTGAATCAGCCGAATACTATGGATAGTGGCGGTAAAAGCTGCCCAGATGGCTGCTATTGCAAAGATTTGCAACCTATAACCAAGTAAAAATCCTCTGTTGCAATTTGAGGTTCCCTTGCCATTTTTTAAGTCCCGTGGGAAGTTTATCCATGCTCAAGAGTAAAACGACCTCTTTTATTCCGACTTCTTTAAGATGGTAAAGAGACCTTGCAATGAGCGGGATACCGCCCACTTTTTTCCATGCTCCGGAGCGGTATGCATTGAGAATGGCAAGAGGAGGCTTTGGTGAGCTCTTACTCACTTGCGGAGAATCAGATACCTGTTTGACTGTTGAAAACATAAAACTTACGTACTCGATTCATTAATCGGTTTAAACCACTACCTCTGGTCAATCATTCTGAAATTTGGCCTGCATAGAATATGCTTACCCTAAGCGGTGTTACGATTTTCTATCATTGACATCGAATGTCATAAATGTCAATCAAGTTGTATATAATTTCTTTTCTAGTCAAGCGGACTTGGAGTCTGACAAACATTGATAAGTTGGTTGCCTAAAATCCATTATAATCAGAAATTTTTATCATTCCATTTGTTAATAAATACATCGTTTTCAATCAGTTAGCCTCTATTCAGAAGGTTCCCCATGGATAAATGCCACAAAGTTTGTTTTGCAGTCTCCAAACAAGTAGTTGGATTTGCTAAATATGCAACTAAGATTTGCAAGATCCACCTCCTGGTGCTTCTCGGCACCGGATTACTGGCCGGGTGTGCGACCCTTCCTAATGGTCGCAGGTGGGGGCAGGATGCGACCTCCATTTCCAGGGTGGCACCGCATTCGTAAAGCGGCTGTGAGTGCAGCGATTGAACCGAATACGTGGATACCCGCGATAGCTGCAGCGGTCTTCAAAATAGGAGATATGGACGAGAATCTCTCAGACTGGTCAGCAGAGCATACGCCGGTGTTTGGATCTCAAACTGGTGCCAAGCGGGCAAGTGACCATCTCCGAGGAGCAACGGGTGTCGCCTATCTGATCACCGCTATGACGACGCCTGGCGGTGAGGAACCAAAGGAGTGGACTGCCGCCAAGTTCAAAGGGATTGCTGCCGGGGCTGTGGCCTTGTCGCTTACACACGAAGTGACAGGAATCCTAAAGCACGAGACAGACCGAACCCGTCCAGATAGTTCTGATGATCGAAGCTTCCCATCGGGCCATGCTTCAATCGCCGCGGCCTTCTCAACGCTTGCTTCCCGGAACCTTGAGTCACTCCCGCTCTCCCACAAGAACAGGATTTTCCTGAGGGCGGGCTTTACTACACTCGCTGCTGGGACTGCCTGGGCCCGTATCGAGGGAAAACAGCATTACCCTTCGGATGTACTTGCCGGATACACGATTGGACATTTTATTAGTGCCTTTATTAACGATGCCTTTCTTGGTCTCGGTCATGCTGACGACTTCGGGCTTACTTTTGAACCCTCAAGAAATGGTGTCATAGTGGGTTTACGCTGGGTGTATTATGTTTAAGCAGGTATTTCTGTGTAATGAGATACAGAATTCCCTGAGCGCTGGTAAATTTTTTATATAGCTTTTTATGGGTACTGGGTATGTTCTCGTAAAAGCTTTTCTGCACGTACAAGCATATCAGGCATATCCACATCTTGCCAAAATCTATTTTTGATGTCCAGGGCTTCCATTTTTCCGGCATCGGCCAGAACTTGGATACCATCCGACAATGAAGCGTCTCCTTTCTGATTGTAAATTTGAGAGATTGCGTCCATCAATCCATACGTTCCAATGAAAACACCCGTATCTATACAATTGTAAACTTTAAGTTTCTTACCTATTGCTCTAATAAAACCATCTTCGGTCAAGACCTTTGTAGCATCGTCTATGTCGATAATTGTATCTAACTTATAATCAACGCATAAGGTTGCTCCACTTTTTGGCGGGGCATGATCCCTGACTAACCGCATGATTTCATCATCAAGAATATGATCCGCCATCGTTAATAGAAACTCATCACCCACATAATCTCTTGCACTGAGGACCGAAAGCCCATTTTGTAAAAAATAGTTCTGGTTAAAAATAAATTGTAGTTCAACCGGTCCATTATATTGTGAGCAAATATGTTTCTGAATAACTTCAGCCTGCCACCCAAGAACAATGAATACACTATCACAGCGAGCCACTTCAAGACTATGAATTGCGCGTAATAAAATCGGTACACCAGCAACAGGAATTAAAGGTTTGATCAAGGATCCCTCTCCTGAAAAATCTAACCGTGACCCGACACCTGCTGCTAAGATGACCCCTTTTTTCCTGTTTATTTGTGTCATTGTCTAAATGCTTTCCTTGGCATAAAGCCAGAGAAGTACCAATAAAAATGCCGGCGTTCCAAGGGCACTGCATATTAAAAACCAATCCAGATGCTTGAAGAATGATAATATCACGACCAGATATATAAAATCACGTCTGGATAAAAAGTCGGCGATTGCCTTCAGTTTATTTTTTTCTTTAAAAGAGGACACATGGGTATACAGCGGGCCTTTTTCATTTTTGAACCGCATGGTCTTCCAATAGATCATACCGGCTGAGGCCAAACAGCCCAAAACAGCAAACATTGCCAATAATAAAGGGAAAAAGGCCTGTGTCCTGTTCCACCACTCCCATGCAATAGCTATAAATACAGCAGAATGAACCACATTGTCTCCCCAAAAGTCGAGAAGACCTCCCAATCGACTTTCTGAAAATTTAATTCGAGCTATCTCACCGTCGCAACCATCCATAATAGAATGGGTTAAAAACAAAAGTGACCCCAATATCTGCCACAAACCTCTACTGACCCCCATAAAAAAACCCCCCAACAATCCAATCAGCACACTTATTAGAGTTATTTGATTGGGAGTTATGGATGTTTCAACCAGGCGTTTAGAAATCGCAATCGATATCTTTCTCCCAAAGTGCCTCGACATGAACCCTTCAGTATCTTTGATTAAGCCCTTGAATAGTTGATTTTCAACAAAGGGGATTCTTTCAGGACTTCTTGTATCATAAATATTTCCGTTTTCTATATCTAACACTTTAGAAAAAGGGCTATTTTTGAGTTCATCGCATAAAGAGTCAAAACCATTTTTCCCCCATAACTTTTTTAGTTTTTGAGTGTCATTATTTTCTTTAAACACTAATATTGAAGGATAATGTGGAATCATATAGGAAAATTTCCCATCAATAGATTTTAATAATGATTTAAAGAAAAGCTCATCAGGCAGATAACCACATTTCAATATTATAGAACTTTTTTGAGGCATTCTTTTTAATTCATCAATCATGTTTACAAATTGAACAGAATTATTTAATGGTTTCAATAATTCAGGGTTGGAGCAAAGAACGAATACTTTTTGAATGCCACATTTCCGTGCTTCATGAAAAAGACGGTCTATCAGCGTTAATCCTGCAATTCTAACTTTTAGAAATTGCCCATTAAAAAAAGCAGGAATGATTAAAGAATAGTTCATCATGAGTTGATTTTTCCGGATTTTTATCGGATGAATCGATCTTTATATTGTAATATTCCTTGCCAAACCGATAGTTTCCTTATATCAAAGCCAGCGCGGATGCAATTAATTTCAAGAAAAATCTTTATCTTTTATCTTTGAAAAAAGGGAATACCTAAATGATAACGAAAAATATCACTTTCAAAGAGATTATGCAGGGGACTATCAAATTCCTGCTCATGAAAACAGGAAAAACTCTCTTTAGTCTCAACCTGGAAGTGACACACCGTTGCAATCTCCGCTGTGATTTTTGCCCATACTGGAAGCAAAGGGGCGAGGAAAAGCGTTTGGAGGACTATGTGCCGATCATTCGTCATCTCAACCCCCTGCATCTGACCATTACCGGCGGAGAGCCTCTTCTCCGTAAAGACCTGGAAAGGATTATCCGTAATATTCGGGAAAAAACCACATTTGTTTACATAAATCTCATTACCAATGGAAGTTTGCTCACTGTTGATCGAGCTCTATCCTTATGGCGGGCAGGGCTAAATCAGCTTTCAGTATCCTTAGACTTTCCGGATGAACGGCATGACAGGTATCGGGGCCGTGAGGGGTTGTGGCGCCATCTGGCAGACCTGTTGCCTCGATTGAGCAACACAGAGATAGACAATCTTTCTCTGAATACCGTTATTATGAAAGAAAACGTAAACGACCTCGTGGAAATTGCAAAAAGGGCTAAAGATTGGGGGTTCAAAGTCTCCTTTAGTACATATAACCCTTTCAAAAACAATAATCCGAGTCATATTATCTCAAAGGAACAACTCAATACCTTGGAGCAGGTGTTGGCCGATCTCCTTATTTGGAAACGCCAACACAGAAATATTACCAATTCCGATTTTTACTTAAAAAATATTCCCCGTTATATTCGTGAAGGAGGGATTCCCGGCTGCCTGGCAGGAAGAAAATGGGTTCAGGTATGTCCGGATGGAACACTGCTTCGATGTTCAGACGCGGAGGAATTGGGAAGCTGGCAAAAATTCAAGCCGAACCGTGTTCCGTTCACCACATGTCAGGAATGCTGGTATGCATGTCGAGGAGAGTCCGAAGCGCCTTTAGGGATCAAACGTATTGTGGAATTGAATCGACATTAATAAAACGGGAATTTTCCCGTTGTGATCGATAGGCCAAAGAGATAAGGTGGGTACACCATTTAGCCTCTGTTAAATTGGTGCCATGAACATTGATATCAAGGATTTCGCGACGAAAATCCTCAATCACAGGTTTCATCCATTCCAGATGGTGAGAACTTCTGGAAAGGGCATAGAGAAAATCATACCGGATGGGTGGAAGACCATTTTTGTGCAAAATCAGGTGATCATCATTGATGCTGATCATTCCATTTTCGCCTTTTATTTTCCCAAAGTTTTGTCGTTGGGACGAACGCCAGGTAAGGTGAAGATGCGCCTCGGCATTTTTAAATCGCACCGAAAGATCTACTTCATCCTCCAGGTGACTTCCATTTAAATATTGCATCTTCGCAGAGGCCGGTAACGGGACGTCCCTTATAATAGACAGTACCAGGTAGAGATGATGCCAGCCATGGTCTAAAACGATGCTGCCACCTGCGATTTCTACGATCTTCCTCCAGTTGGAAAGCCAAAAAAAATGCATCGGGAAGCCTTTCATCCTATTCCTTACCGTGTTTCCGCTGCTGGTCTTCTACCCAGCTTCCCCGGATAAAGGCCTCGGTCATGTGAAAGGCCTGATCATCACTGTATTGTCGTGGGGGGTGTTTCATAAAGTAGGCCGATGGCGAATACAGAACACCGCCTTCACCCCGATCCAGCGCAAGTTTGCAACATCGGACAGCATCAATGACTACACCAGCGGAGTTGACGGAATCCTCCACAGAAAGGCGCAACTCCAGGCTCATCGGTATATTAGCAAATAACCTGCCTTCCATGCGGAGAAAGCATATCTTGTTGTCCTTTTGCCATGCTACATAGTCACTCGGACCTATGTGAATGTTTCTGTCATCTATCCGGCTTGCTGCAACCGACTGGACTGCCTCGGTTTTTGATTCTTTCTTTGACATGAGTCGGTTACGATTAAGCATGTTAAGAAAGTCGGTATTGCCACCTGTGTTAAGCTGATAGGTGTGCTCCAGTTCAACACCGCGTTTTTTGAACAGGTCGGTGAGCGTCCGGTGAACAATCGTGGCACCGAGCTGGGATTTTATATCGTCGCCGATGATGGGAATATTACTGTCTTCGAAGCGTTTGCTCCATATCGGATCACTGGCAATGAATACCGGCATGTTGTTCACAAAACCGATACCCGCCTTCAGAGCGCATTCTGCATAAAATTGGGCAGCCTTCTCAGATCCTACCGGCACATAATTAAGCAGGATCTCAGTTCCTGATTCTACAAGCTCTCTAACGACTTCATCCTTGCCTGGTTCCGGATCATCCGCAGGAAGAAAAGTATATCTATCGTCATAATGCCGCATATGCTCTGATATGCCGTCCAGCACCTGACCCATCTGGACATTAACCCCTGTTGCCCGAATATCTCTATAAAATACCTTTGTGCAATTGGGACTTTCAAAAATGGCATCTGCCACATCTTTACCGACCTTGCGTCTATCTATGTCAAATGCTGCTGAAACCTCTATATCGTGTGGCCTATAACCACCGATATCCCAGTGCATCAGGCCTATGGCCTTATTAGCTTCATTGTTCCTGTAATAGTTAATACCCTGAACCAACGAACTGGCACAGTTTCCTATACCCACGATGCCAATTTTTATCTTTTTCATCGGGTGGTTACCTCTTTTTTAAAATATCCGTTCTGTTTAAACCAATCTATAGCGTCGTATAAAGCCTGCCCCACCGGTATAGTCTTAAAACCGAGTTCGCGCTTGGCCCTCGCTGTGGAGAAAAACATATATTTTTTAGCCAACCTGACCCCATCTACTGTAACTAATGGTTGACCTCCACCGAATAGTCGAGCCCAGGCTTCCGCTATATAAGCAATGGGCAGGATCAGATTATGAGGAATACGAAATCGTGGTTTTTGATTTCCGGTTATTTCATCCAGCTCGGTGAGAATCTCTTTTAGAGTCATATTACATGAACCCAGTATATACCGCTGACCAGGCACACCAAGCTCGAATGCCAGCAGGTGTCCTTTGGCCACATCGTCAACGTGAACCAGGTTGAGTCCTGTATCAACGTATGCTGGCATACGTCCTGATGCAGCCTGAACAATCATTTGTCCGGTCGGGGTAGGCTTAATGTCTCGAGGACCGATGGGAGTGGATGGATTGACAATAACAGCCGGCAGATTCTGTTCAACTACCAGCCTGCGGACCTCGGCTTCTGCCAGGAACTTTGAACGCTTATAGTGACCGATCATGTCTGTGAGAATCGCCGGAGTTGTCTCATCTGCCGGGCTTCCATTCCTTGTGAGTCCAAGAGTGGCTACACTGCTGGTATAAACAATCCGTTTTATCCCTGCTTTAGCTGCAGACAGCATTATATTTCGGGTGCCATGGACATTGGTTTTGTACATATTTTCAGGATCTGGTACCCAAAGACGGTAATCAGCCGCCACATGAAAAAGCGCCTCACACCCTTCAAGGGCGCGATCGAGAGAGCTTGGCATAGTCAAATCGCCGGTAACGGTTTCAATATCTAATCCGGTAAGGTTACGGCGATCGCTGTTTACGCGCAAAAGCACCCGCATATCATGTCCAGCCTGAAGAAGTTGCCGTAATACCGCTGACCCAATAAATCCGGAAGCTCCGGTAATCAAAATCTTCATGATAGCTCCCGTATTGCTAAGTATTCACTCTTTTCAAACTGACCAACAGGGCTTTGAAAGGATTTTTTATTGAATCCATGACAGCAGTCGGTTCAAATCCGCAGTGAACCATACAATCGGCGCAGCGAGAATCTTTGCCCACACCATATTTTTTCCAATCTGTATTTTCCATGAGTTCTTTATACGTGCCGGCAAAACCGTTGTCCAGCAGGTAACACGGCCTTTGCCATCCGAAAATGTTGCGTGTGGGGCTGCCCCAGGGCATGCACTCGTAATCCTGATTGCCTGCCAGAAAGTCCAAATACAGGCTGCTGTGATTGAATTGCCATCCCCTTCCCTTGCCGATATCAAAAATTCCCTGGAATAGTGCATGGATGCCATTGCGTTTCAAAAAATGCTGCCTGTCGGGCGCTTTTTCATAACTGAATGCTGGTGATACAGTCATTCCCTCGACCCCGAGAGAAGTGAGAAAATCAAGCAGGCGAGCAGCGTTTTCGGGTGTTTCGCCGTCGAAAAAAGTAGTGTTTGTGGTTACCCGAAAACCACCTGAGATCAACAGACGAATTGCAACCACTGCTTTGTCGAATACGCCCTTGGCACAAACCAGGGCATCATGACGTTCTTTTAAACCGTCTATATGGATATTGAATGTTAAATAGGGTGAAGGCTCAAATTCTTTTATCCGTTTCTCTACAAGGAGAGCGTTGGTACACAAATAAACAAACTTTTTGCGGGCGGTAAGCTCCCTAATGATTAGAGCGATATCAGGATGAAGCAGCGGTTCACCGCCTGGAATTGAAACAACAGGAGCCCCGCATTCCTCAACAGCAGCCACACATTCCTTGACAGATAATTGCCTGTTCAAAATTTCGCCGGGATAGGCTATTTTACCGCATCCCTTGCAGTTCAGGTTGCAGCGAAACAGAGGTTCCAGCATAAGCACTAGTGGAAACCTGCTTCTGCCCTTTAGCATTTGTTTTATAATATATGCACCTAAACGCATTTTCTGAAACGCTGGTATGCCCAAAATTATTTCCTTCCGATTCCTTTTACCACATCAGAACACAGGGGAGAAGGTCCGTGATCGGTTACTAAAACCTTTCCTCATTTCTTGATGGGCTCCGGCAACCCTCTTGTTGTGAGATTAAACAATGTCTTGAGAAGATAATCACTTTTCAGCGTTGCGTTTGACACGATAATTACTGCCTTTAGACTTCTTTTTGAAATCTTAACATCGTTACCGCTTTTAAAATTTCGTTTCTTATTAATATTTCTTAAGGTGAGAATCGACATTCCAATAGCCCATAAACAGAATTTTCGTATGCCTGTTTCGTGTGGAGGAATGATCAATGTAAAAGCAAGGGCATTTTTAAGATGAGCATGTGTAATGCCGATTAACTCGGCGAGCCCATCGCCGAATGTATGTACGTAGTTGTCTATCGAAAGATTTTTTAAATCAAAACCTGCCTTTTGAAAAATATCCTGGGGCAACCAACACACACCACGCTCCTTGTCATCCCATAGATCTTTGAGAATATTTGTCATTTGTAATCCCTGGCCGAATGAAGCTGCCACCTCAAACAATCTTTTCCGATTTTCCGATATTTCTCCCGAATACTCACAAAATAGATCGGTCAGCATTTCTCCGACAACTCCTGCAACATAAAAGCAGTAACTATCCAGATCCGATAATTCTTTTAATCCATAAGGACTTTTTATTTTTTGAAATCTTAGCATACCTTCGGACATAATCGTCACACAACGTTTGAGTATCGCCTGGTGTTTTTCATTAAAACTTAAAGTCGTCCGAATAATTGATGCTGTATTTCGGACTAGTTCCTTTTCTGCTGGCAAAGTCATGTCTGAAAGCAAGGGATATAACTCATCTGCAAAATGATTTGCCGATACTTTACCGCTGATTACATCGATAAATTTTTGAAAAAAGAAACTCTTCTGATCAATAGTAAGAGCAACTTCATCTTCTATCGTATCGGTTATTCGGCATAACAGGTAGGCATTTGTGACAACACTGCTAAGAGCGAGCGGCAACTGTGGAATGGTAAGCGCAAATGAACGGGAGACGCCTTGAAGAATCTGTTGTTCGAAGTTCTGTTCTGATACATAAACACTGTTTGTTTTCATCATTTCTTCCCTTCCTGTCAAACAATCTTGCCGCACCGGATCTTCAACCAGGGCAACATGTCTATAAGTTCCTGTATTTATTGAAGTAAAATATTATCCAACGTCCTGTCTTTTCGTGTAGTATCTTCCCTTCCAGCTAACTCCTTCTCCCTTCCAGAAGCGAATTGCCGACGTCCAGGTCATGGCAAGATAGAGAGTACCAATCAGCGGCAAGGCTATTGCCCAGTTTCTTGACAGCCCGTAGAATTTGAGTATCGGTAAATAACTCAGAATCATGGCACCCAAGGCAAGAGCTGAAATAACCTTTGCCATAATAGAAGGAAACATAAAACCCGCCACAGGCAGGCAGAAAACCGTTATCATTAAGGCCGTACACAGCACAAGCAGCAGAACCGAGTGATGGAGCTGGGTAAAAGCGTTACGCGCCACCATGTTCCAAATTGCAGACAAATGATCGTAGGAACGAAGACTATGTACGGAATGTGTCAGACCGATCCAGGTCCTATAACCGAGCGATTTAACCCTTTTTGCTAGTGCGCAATCGTCTATCAGTTCTTCGCGCAGGCTTTTGAAAGCACCAATTTTATCAAGCAGATGTGTTTCCATCAGAATACACCCTCCAGCGGCTGCTGCCACCCCGGGAAAACTGGAATTGGACAGACTAAATGGATAGAGCAGCTTAAAAAAGTATATAAAAGTCGGCATTAACAACTTTTCCCAGAAACTGATCATGCGCAGGGCTGGCATCAGGGAGACAAAATGGAGATCGTTTTCCATCATCATTTTGTAAAGTGCTGGAAGAATACCCGGCTGCAACTCTATATCAGCATCGACAAGAAGGGTAAAACGTGTATCAATGTGGCAAATTCCCTGCTCAAGAGCCCAGAGCTTGCCACTCCAGCCCGGTTCCAGCGGTTTACCCGAGATGATTCGCAAATTATATTTTAATAATTCCCGTGCCAAAGAGGCTGTACCGTCCGTAGAATTATCATCAATCAGAATGATATTGAGATTACTTCCCTGCACCTTCAGTCCTGTAAGTGAAATTTTGATTACATCCGCTTCATTCCGAGCAGGGATAAGAACTGAGATATCACTCAGATTTTCTTCGGGAGCAGGCGCACCAGCATCCAGAAACTCACGAGTACTCATTGGATGCCACGGCAATATCAAGATGAAAAGCCATATCCAAAGTCCGACCATTGCCAGAAAAATCCAAATCATATCATAATTGTCTGCTATTGGTTCGTTAGTTGTTTAACCATCTAATATTATAATAAATATTATCTTTAAGTCATATAAATTTATACTTCATACTTTCACAGCAGTTGCCTATATTTAATTTGACTCATTTAGGATAAAATTTTTTTAGCTGTATTTACAATGGCAGGTGTATCAATTTTATATTTGGACCTGAGAAATTTCTGTGAGCCGTGTTCAACGAAAGTATCAGGTATTCCAATGCATTGGAGATGAAACCCGGTGATCCCCTGATCACTCAAACATTCCAGCACCGCGCTTCCAAATCCTCCCTGACGCACATTCTCTTCAACCGTTATAATGCGCGGTATTTCCCCGGCAAGGGCGCCGATCAAATCAGCGTCAAGAGGCTTTACAAAACGACAATTGACAACGGTAGCAGATATGCCTTTTTCAGCCAGGGTTGAGTGAGCGGCAAGCGCTTCACTAACGGACCGGCCAATGGCCAGGATAAGAACGTCATTTCCTTTTTGTAGTATTTCTCCCTTTCCTATGGGTACGGGAATATCTCGCTTTTCGATTTTCGCGCCCTCCACATCTCCACGGGGATATCGAACAGCAATGGGACCCTTATGGGCAATGGAGGTTGTAAGCATTCTTGCCAGTTCATTTTCATCCTTTGGAGCCATAACCACCATGTTGGGAAGACTTCTGAGATAAGATAAATCAAAAACACCATTATGGGTGGCTCCGTCCTCTCCCACAATCCCTCCACGGTCAATGGCAAAAACAACCGGAAGTGCTTCAATACACACATCATGCAATATCTGGTCATACGCACGTTGTAAAAAAGTAGAATATATGGCCACAACCGGTTTGAATCCTTCAGTAGCCAGACCTGCGGCAAAAGTTACCGCGTGTTGTTCGGCGATTCCCACATCAAAAAACCGGTCCGGATAGGCCTCGGCAAACTTTACAAGTCCTGTGCCTTCCGGCATGGCGGCAGTCACCGCAACGATTCTTTTATCCTTTTTTGCCATTTGCAATAGGGTTTCACCAAAAACCTGAGTATATGTGGGAACAGAACATTCCTTGTTTAGACTTTCCCCCGTATCTGCATTAAAGCATCCGACACCGTGAAAATAGACAGGATTTTTTTCGGCAGGGGAGTATCCTTTGCCTTTTTTTGTTGATACATGAAGAAGAACCGGTTCGTTAAGGCACTTAATGTTATTCAGTATGTCGATAAGATGGTTCAGATTATGACCGTTTATTGGTCCAAAATATTCGAAGTTAAAGGCTTCAAACAACATCCCCGGAGTAATAAAAGACTTGAAAGAATCTTTTGAACGCTTGGCAAATTGATAGATATCGTCACCGACTTTGGGCAAAGATTTAAGAAATTCTCTAAGTTCTTTTTTTAAATCCTGTAAATATTTTGCGGAAAAGGTACGACTTAAAAAAGAGGATAGGGCGCCTACGTTGTGCGCAATCGACATATCATTGTCATTTAATATCACTATAATATTCTTGTTGATGTCCCCGGCCTGGTTAAGACCTTCATAGGCAAGCCCGGCGGTCATGGACCCATCCCCTATCACTGCGATAACCTTGGACTTGTCATTTTTTAAACGCTTGGCACACGCAATACCAAGACCGGCGGATATGGAGGTGCTGCTATGGCCGGTTGAAAATGCATCGTAAGGACTTTCACTCATACGGGGAAACCCGCATATTCCGTCATGTTGGCGAAGCGTATGGAATCGTTCTCTGCGTCCCGTAAGAAGTTTATGAGCATAGGCCTGATGTCCCACGTCCCAGATGATTTTATCAGAAGGAGCATTAAATACGTAGTGAATGGCGATCGCCAGTTCAACGACACCGAGACTCGGTGCCAGATGGCCGCCGTTATTTGATACCACTTCAATAATAACTTTGCGAATCTCAGAAGCTAAAATCGGCAGTTCAGATCTTGACAGTGCTTTTAAATCTGCCGGGGACTTAATTTTTTCAAGAAAGCTCAAGTTTGTTGCTACTTCTCCTTCCACCGTTTCCTTTTAATAACACCTAAAATCTGCATTAACTTTTTTTGAAAGGGATAGATTTAAAATAATTACAATACGCTATCGAGATGTTTTTATCAATATCCGCACACCGATAACGGGCCAAATAAAAGGATGAAATCCGTATTATATTTCGAAAAAAGTTAACCCTTCGGGAGCCTCGTTTCAACCGGATCTACTGTGTTATCAATCGATTGCAGTATTACAATACGGCTGCACGATTGATGCCTTGTATATCCGGCCGATACAAGGCTTGCAGAATTTAGGTAACCCATAAAATGTCATCGGCTACCTGAAAGGAAAGACCGATTTTTGCATCAATTCCCAGTTGTTCAATCCGAAAATAACTAAACCAGAGACCACAAAAAGGTGATAATGCCAGCCAGAATAAAGTTAGTTTCAATCAGAAACTCCAGTCGGATACCTGGAGCCATATACCCACGCTCATGGGCTGAAAAAATCATAAACATAAAAATTGGGCAGAATGCAAGTATTAATCCAAGATTTATAACAATATGAAATGCACTTGACAAGAATAAAATGACAAAAATAACTAATAGAATAAACTTAATAAGATTTATGGTTCGCTTTTCTCCCAACAACAAAGGAATTGTTTTTTTGCTCACAATCCGGTCTTCCTGAATATAGAGAATGTCGAAAAATGTTGTTCTTACAAATACCATGCTCGCAGACCAGATAAATACCAATATTGTGATCAGGTTGACATTTCCCGATACTGACATGGAAGGAAATATCGATGTAACAATTCCCCATGCCAATGCAACAAAGATAGTCTTCGAACCAGGTATATCGCTTATTCTCAGATACCTGCCACTGACAAAATGCTTTGGCACAATTCTTAAATTATATAAAAGCCCAAATATAGTCATAGTTAAAATAACCAGAAATGAATTTAATCCCATACTGTAGGCTATAACCAGAGCAGCTATGATTGCATTTAAAGCAATAAGTAATAGAAAGACTTTATACTTGTTATAAAAATACATCCTGTCGGGATCATTGTAGTAGTCTGCTTTTTTACCCATCAGGTTGTTCAAAAGGTGTATGGACAGAACATAAAGGATGGAGATAAGCATATATTGAAAGTAATTTTCAATTTGCTGAAGTTTGATACAGGAATAGCATAAACATCCCGCACCAAGGGATACATATATCTCTGTAAGGAGAAGCGTTCGCTGTATGCTAAAAAGGAGTTTGCGCCAAGTTTGATTCTTATTAGACAATACTTCAAGTGCCCTGTAAACTCGTTTTATTATCCAGTTTGGTGTTGAAGCGCCCGCTGTTATCCCTATGCATCGTATATGATCCAGAGGCTTATTATCCAATTCCGATTCTGTTTCAATGTGAAAGGCTGGTTTTCCGGTCTGTCTTGCAATTTCTGCAAGCCTCTGGGTGTTTCCACTGTTATGACCACCCACGACAATTAACGCATCCACTGATTCTGCCATGCGCTTTACCTCAGCCTGGCGATTTGCTGTTGAATCGCAAATAGTATTAAAAATTTTGTAGTGGGGAAATTGTCCTGCCCACTGTTTTACATCTTCAAAAAAAACCGTATTCTGGGTGGTCTGGGCAACAATGACAGCTTTGTCAAGGGCTGGAAGAGCATAAAGATCTTTATGGTTATTTACAACATAACCCTTGTTCCCGGCATAACCGAAT
Organism: uncultured Desulfobacteraceae bacterium; assembly: GCA_964492995.1. Lineage (GTDB taxonomy): Bacteria > Desulfobacterota > Desulfobacteria > Desulfobacterales > UBA11574 > S5133MH16. The sequence goes on from CAZBOB010000019.1 coordinate 41,052, forward strand.
AAGCCTAAAACTTCCGGATGATGCTTATCGCCGATAATAATAGCTGTATATCCCTGACTGGTATATTTGTTAATTATGGTCTGGATTTTGATGACACGGGGACATGTGGCATCTATGACTTTAAATCCCGCTTTTTGAAGATCTTCCTTTATCCCTGGAGAGACTCCGTGCGCCCTGATCAGGACAGTGCCGGCCCCATGATCAGGAATATCATTCATAACAGATATTTCCTTTGTTTTTAAAAGGGATATGACCTGGGGATTGTGGATAAGAGGACCAAAAGTAAAGACAGGTTTTTCATATTTGCGGGGCGCTTCCAAAGCCATCTCAACAGCTCTCTGCACGCCCATGCAGAAGCCTGCGGTTTTGGCTATTGTTATTTTCATCCGAAAGCGAACTAACTTGTAATATAAAAGAGATTATATTTATTTCTATAACCCATTGAATTTATTTGGCTGAGGGACCAGGATTCGAACCTGGGTTAACGGGGCCAGAACCCGTCGTCCTGCCGCTAGACGATCCCTCAATGGATTTTAGTTTTCAAGTACACAAAAATGGAAGGTGAGTCAAGATAAAACTGATCCCTCAAATTTCGGGATAATTCCTTTTTGTAAGAATACGGAAGATATTACTTACGGCAATAGAATGAGTATTAGTCATAAGTAAAACAGATCAAATATATTTTAGCCTGAACGGTTACGTTTAAAAATTGAACATTCTTTCAAACCACCTGATTTTTTCGATAGGAACAAGAAGAAGACGGGTTTGAAAATTAATTATATAATAATAACAAATAAATAAAAAACATACAACCTCTTTTATCGCCATGGAGCCGTAACAAACGGGCATAGAAACAAAATAGAAAAATGTTCATGAAAACCCTTGACAATCCTTTGTGTTTAAATTACTAAAATCGCAATTTCTAATCATGACGGTTATATTATAGTAAATAATTAATATATTCAAATACTTAAAAAAGAGCATTACTAATGGCTGTACCAAAACGCAAGAAATCTAAGTCAAAGCGGAATAAACGACGAATTCACCAGAAAGTTGCAGTTCCCAATAGAATAAATTGTCTTCAATGCGGAGATGCAATGCTTTCTCACCATGCATGCCCCAATTGCGGTACTTACAAGGGCCGTGCTGTAATTGGAACCGAATAATGACGGTTTTGTAAAAAGTCATCTTTTCTCATTTCAAAAATGTTCCATATCCTTCGGAAAAAACTTTTTACGATTTCATCACTAAAAAAGCTATGAGGAAAAAAAATAGATGACCTCACATACAAACGAAGCAGACCCTGTGCTAAAAGGATTGGATTCCGAGTCGAGACAGATGGTTATAGAGACGGTCAGGCAGCTTAAGAATCGTCTTTTAACCCGTGAAAAAATTCTTGAATATGACAAAAATGAAATTTTCCCGGAAGAGACGATCCGCGAAATAATGGGACCTGACATTGGCCTGCAGCTCCTTTTTATCTCTGAAGATTATGGCGGAATGGGAGGCGGTACCAGAGACTGTTGCGCGGTGATTCGTGAAATGTGTAAGATATGCTTGGGGATAGGCACAGCTTTTTTTGCCATCCAGCTCGGTGCCGACCCGATAATTGTGGGGGGTACCGAAGAACAGAAAGCAAAATGGCTCGGTGCCATTGCCGAGGGGAATTCCCTTGTGGCCTATGCTGTGACAGAACCGGGCGCCGGCAGCAACCTTGCGTCACTTAAGACCAAAGCGGAACCGGTAACAAATGATTCCGGAGCAATAACAGGATATACCATTAACGGGACCAAGCAGTTTATATCTACCGGAGGATATGCCGATTTCATTACCCTGCTGGCTAAAACACCGGAAGGCCCTGCATTTTTTATCGTGGAAAAGGGGACACCAGGCTTTGTTCAGGGCAAGGGTGAGGATAAGCACGGTATCCGGGCTTCAAACACATCTCCACTGTCTTTTACGGATGTGTTTGTTCCGGCTGAAAATCTCATCGGCTTGGTTCCCGGTAAGGGTATGAAACAAGCCAATAAAGTTTTTGGATATACCCGGCTGATGGTTGCCGCCATGGCCCTGGGGCCTTGTGAAGCGGCTCTTGAGATCGTGATTCCGTATGCCAAAGAGCGGATTCAGTTCGGATCTCCGCTTTCAGAAAAACAGGGGTACACTCACAAGCTTGTCGTTCCCCATGCCGTAAGACTCCAGGCCGCAACCGCCTATATGGACGAAATTGCTCTCAGGATCGATTCAGGCGAATCTGACCTTCATGTGGAAGGTTCCATTAGCAAACTGTTTGCTACCGAGTCTGCCAATAAGGCCGCCGACGATGCCATCCAGGCACTTGGCGGTTATGGGTATATGACCGAGTTTGAAGTGGAGAAGATCAAGCGGGATGTGAAGATCACCTGTATCTATGAAGGAACCAGCGAAATTCAGCAGAGTATTATCAGCACATTCCGCTGGAAAGAAACGCGCAAAACCAAAGGCGGATTTTATAAAGCCATCTGCCAGGAAATGGAAAATATGGATAGCGATGTAAACGATGCCGGATGTCGGTTTTACGGGCTCGCGGCCGGGGTTTTGAATAATACCATTATGTTGGTTCATGACAATCGGCTGGCGCGGAAGCAACATGTCATGTTTTCCCTGGCCGATATGATGACCCATGTGGAGATTGGGGCCAGCCTGGCGCGTAACGCCGTGGCCCTTTCAAAAGCCGGTGACCCGGAAGCCGAAAAGGTTAAAGCCATGTCCAGGATTTTTGCCGATGAAGTTGCGCAACTTGTTTCCCGGAACGCGCTGAATATCCTGATGGGTTCCGGTGTATTTGATCAAAAGGCGGCCCATGATTTTATGGAAACAAATTCTTATAACCCACTGGTTTGCAGCAGCCTAAATGTCATAAATGACATGGATCTGGTTGCAGACATACTGTTTGCGAGGTAATCATGACCGAACAAGAACAACGTACTGTTGTGGTTACGGGTGGTTCGAGAGGTATTGGCAGGGCTATTTGTATATCACTGGCAGCACCGGACACCCGTATCTATTTTAATTATTTTTCTCCAAGTGATCCGGATGCTGAAGCTGCCGCTGCTGCTGAAACTGAGAAACTCGTAGCCGATGCCGGAGGTTCGGCAGTCAGCACTAGTGTTAACATTGCCGAAGAAAAAGAAGTGGTAAGCTTTTTCGAAGAAATTTTAGATAAATCCGGGCGGATAGATGTTCTCGTAAATAACGCCGGTATAACCAAAGACGGTCTTTTAGTACGTATGAAGGAAAAGGATTGGGATGCTGTTTTAAATATTAATTTAAAGGGAGCCTTTACCTGCACGAGGATTGCTGCAAAAGCCATGATGAAACAGCGTTATGGACGTATCATTAATATGGCGTCGGTTGTGGGCGTAACCGGGAATGCAGGACAGGCAAATTATTCGGCATCAAAGGCAGGTTTAATTGGACTCACAAAAACAGTTGCCAAAGAACTTGCTCCGCGTGGTATTACCGTCAATGCAATCGCTCCGGGTTTCATAGAAACGGATATGACTGCGTCACTTTCAGAAAAGGCAAGGAATGCAATGCTGGACCAGGTCCCGTTGGGACGGGCGGGGCAGCCTGAAGATGTTGCAGCCGTTGTTGCTTTTCTGGCTTCTGAGAGTGCATCTTACATAACCGGCCAGGTAATTCATGTAAGTGGTGGAATGTATATATAAAAGGGGGTAAACAGAATGTCCATTGAGGATAAAGTAAAAAAGATAATTGCGGAAAAGCTGAGTGTTGATCTTGAAGAAATAGTGCCGGAGGCGTCCTTTGTGGATGACCTTGGCGCAGATTCACTCGACCTTGTGGAGTTGATCATGTCCATGGAAGAGGAGTTCGATATTGAGATTCCTGATGAAGAAGCAGAGAAATTGGTGACGGTCAAAGACGCTTTCGATTATATTAATGCACAATAATGTCTCGAAATTCCGGCGTATCCGGCGGATTAAAAAATCGGTATCCGTATGATCTTAAAGAAAGGCAAACGAATTAAAAAGATATTTTCATCAATGATGGAAAAATCGAAGTAGTTTAGGTCATTGGGATTCCAAAAAAACTGTGAACGGTTACAGACATAGATAGTGTCCGAACGAAAACTAGGATTTTTCGTTAAGATCAAGGAAGACGAAAATTTTAACCACAGTAATACTGGTAGTATTTCGAGGATTAAAATTTGAGTCTGACCCCAGAGGAATAGGCTGCGCATTCCACGGGGCAGGCGTAGATATTGGCGGAAAAGACAGTTTTCGTTCAGACACTAGATAGATGCCATCGAGGCTTCGCTCCTATTGGAAAAATGGAATGATGCAACAAACAGGTTGCCATTAAAAGACTTGCGATTTGGATCTCGTTTATAGCGGGATAGAATTTTCGAGACGTTACGATTATGGGTGATAGGGAGACCTTTTTGGACCGGCGGGTCGTTATTACAGGTTTGGGGCTTGTAACGCCTCTGGGTATCGGCGTTGAAGAGACATGGACTGCACTGTGTGAAGGCAAATCAGGTATAGGCGAGATAACCCGGTTCGACGCATCCGGATTTGACACTCAAATTGCCGGAGAGGTTAAGGATTTTCACCCTGAGGATTTTCTTACCAAAAAAGAAGCAAAACGCATTCAATCGTTTATAGCCTATGCTGTTGCAGCATCCCGGATGGCTCTGGAAGATTCAGGGTTAATTATAGACAGTACCAACCAAAACAGGGTCGGTGTTCTCACAGGATGCGGTCTGGGCGGGCTTCAGATGCTTGAAGATACCGCCGCGATACTGAGAAAAAAAGGACCCAAAAGGGTAACGCCATTTTTTATCCCCATGATGATAGGGAATATGGCTCCGGGTATGATTTCCATCTATTTGGGTGCAAAGGGACCCAATTCTTCAATTGCAACCGCATGCGCTGCAGGCACACATGCGGTCGGGGACGCATTTAAAATCATTAAGAGAGGCGGCGCCGATGCCATGATAACCGGTGGTGTAGAGTCTGTTATCACACCCACCTGCATTGCCGGTTTCAATGCCATGAAAGCCCTTTCTGTCCGGAACCATGAACCTGAAAAAGCATCCCGTCCCTTTGACCGTGACCGTGATGGTTTTATCGTGGGTGAAGGATGCGGAATTCTTATATTGGAAACACTCGAGGCCGCCATAAAAAGAGGCGCCAGAATTTATGCTGAAATATGCGGGTATGGTATGAGCGGAGACGGGTTTCATATGGCCGCGCCTGCTCCGGATGGAGAAGGCGCGGCCCGGTGTATGGCTGCAACAATTGATGATGCGGGAATTTCTTATAACGACATCGATTATATCAATGCCCACGGCACTTCAACGCAGCTTAATGATCTTTACGAGACACAAGCCATCAAGTCTGTATTCAAGGAAAAAGCACACTCACTGGCAGTAAGTTCGACCAAGTCCATGACAGGCCATCTTTTAGGCGGCGCCGGTGGAATTGAAACCGTTTTCACAGCGCTTACCATTCATGAAGGTATTATTCCGCCGACAATAAATCTTGATAATCCAGACCAGAATTGTGATCTTGATTATGTTCCAAACACCGCTCGAAAGACGGATGTCAAATTAGCTATGAACAACTCCTTCGGTTTCGGAGGGACAAATGCAGCATTGATACTCAGTAAATACAACGAGTAAAATGACCGGTTGAAAAAATTGTAATACGTTAGCGTTTTGAAAATGGTATCGCCGGATTGAAATCAATTTGTATCAGAGAACTAACCAATTAAGTGTGAAATGCCTAAAGTGATCTAAAGTGCCTAAAGTTAAGGTGTCGCTCCCGACTGCCATTGCAAGGCACGAGCGGGCAGGTCGCTCCGCTGATTTTATATAATTGACAGAATTCCTTAACCCTGGCCCAGACCGATCACCAATACTCTGTACTCAAAAAGTCATGTTTGTAATGGTGCATAAGTCAAATCATTATATGAACGATTAGCACCAGGGCGGGCTTTAGCTCACTAGTAACTTTTCTGGTTTATCCGGGTTGGGGAAGACTATAATATAAGGCGAAAGAATAAAATTTAATACTTATGGCCTTTGGAGCAGGTCTGACTTACGGTTCAATTCTCTTGCGCTGGTAATCAATATGACAGATTATTTCCACACTTTTCACATTCCTGTTATGGGAACCGGGCACTCGGTTGACACACCGATCCGTGTGGCGCCTTTGGGCATTTCTTCGGTTATTTCACTAGTGGATGACCTTTTACTAGAAAAAATTCGGGAATATTACACTTCAAAGTTCAACCTTCCTTATGTCAAAATACCCAGAAATGCGGAGGACGGTCGGGCGAAAAGGATCACCGCCTACCTCGACACCGTCTATGAGATTGTCTTGAAAAAAATGGAAGAAATAAGAAATCAGCCTTTTTTTAAAAATAACAATAAACGTAAATATTTTGAACTGTTGCCTGAAGAATCTCTTCTGAGAAAAAAATATGAAGAATTTCTCAAAATGAAGCCCGGTCATGAAAGAGATGCTCTTGAAAAAGATTTAACATCACGCATGAAACCCGGCTCTATAGATGTTAATATGATGGTTACTTTGGATCGGACTCATTTTGACAAAAACGGCAATCCTCTTGGCGATGAATTTTGCGATGCCCAAGCAGGGCTTAAGGGGTATGCCAATAGTTGCCTTGAGTCCGGCATTGTATATTCAGCCGGTTTTAACCGGCGCTTGTTCAGTTATATGACCCGATTCAAGGATTTTTACAGGGATAAAATGGGCCGGATCAAAAAGCGAATCATCCTCAAAGTCAGCGATTTCCGTTCAGCCCTTGTTCAGGGTAAATTTTTAGCTAAAAAAGGTCTTGAAGTGCATGAATTCCGCATTGAGTCAGGGCTGAACTGTGGCGGCCATGTCTTTGCTTCCAATGGAATTTTACTGCCTGTTCTTCTTGAGGAATTCAAGGAGAAACGCAAAAACTTGATGTCGGAGTTTCAACCGCTGATACAAAAGTACTATAAAAAAATGGGATGGAACTATCCGGAGTCTGAATTGAATGACCGCCCGCTTATTACCGTGCAGGGAGGGATAGGGACTCATGGAGAAGTCCGTCGATTAAAAGAATTTAATATAGATCGAACAGGATGGGCCAGTCCTTTTCTGCTGGTTCCGGAAGTAACCCGCGTGGATGCCACTACCCGTGAACTTTTACGACAGGCTCAAGAAGATGATCTTTACATGAGTGACGTATCTCCGCTGGGAATTCCTTTTAACAATGTGCATGGTACAGGATCTGAAATATGGACCCGAAAAAGGGTGGCGGAAGGCAGAGCCGGTTCTCCATGCCCAAAAAATATTCTTGTGTCCAACACAGAGTTCACCGAAAAACCGATTTGCCTTGCCTCACGGGAGTATCAAAAGACAAAACTAAAAGAAATTGAGAATATGGATATTTCAGTTGATGAAAAAGCAAGGCTTTGCAAAAAGGTTGTGGAAAAGACCTGTATCTGCGACCATCTTGGGAACGGAGCGCTTATTACCTTGGGGATTGCCAAAGAAGAAAATTCGCCCCAATCAATATGTCCCGGCCCTAATATTGAATGGTTTGGTAAATTTTATACCCTGGTGGAGATGGTAGACCATATTTATGGAAGAGGTTCATCCCTGGTTTCATCCAAACGGCCGCATATGTTTGCCAAGGAAATTGTGATGTATGTGGACTATTTTGAAAGGATGGTGGCGGATTCTTCTTTAACGCCTAGTTCAATAAAAGCTTTGCTGGAATTTAAAAACAATCTGGAAGCGGGTCTGGACTTTTGTCTTGAAATTGCGCATAAGCCACCGTACCCTGGGGAAAATTTAGCCTCTATTTTAGATTGTGTGGAACGGGAAAAAATTCGCCTGAAATCTATTTACAACGGTTTTGAAAAAAAAATGAACTGAAAGAGAAGTATGGAGATAGATCAATTCTGGCATATTCTCAAAACCAACGTCGGTTATCATAGTTCCCAAACACGTCGTTTTCTGGTAAAGAAATTTCCCTTCTGGGCGACGTTTATTTATTATGTTCAGCTTCTGAATATCATCCTAATAGAAAGTATAACCGCACGAAAGGGAGTTTATGAACGAAAGACCTGGGCACGCGGTTCTCTGGGTGTTGTTAAAATTGTTGAATCTGCGGGCGGAAGGCTTCATGTATCAGGACTGAAAGGATTGGTCGATCATCAGGAGCCATTGGTTTACATTGCCAACCACATGAGCCTGCTCGACACCCTTGTTCTTCCCTGCATTCTCCTTGCATTGAACAGAGTCACGTTTGTGGTTAAGGAAGGGCTTTTAAGATACCCGGTTCTCGGCTCGATTATAAGAGCAGTTCGTCCCATCGCAGTTACACGGCAAAACCCTCGAGAAGATTTGAAATTGGTCTTGAACCAGGGACAAGCATTGATTTCTCAAGGCTGTTCGATCATAATATTTCCCCAGGCCACCAGAAGCATCGTGTTTGATACGGCATCTTTTAATTCACTGGGAGTTAAGCTGGCGCGAAAAGCCGGGGTAGCCGTGGTTCCGGTCGCATTGAAAACCGATTTTCAGGGTAATGGAAGAATCATCAAGGATATGGGCCCCGTGGATCCCAGCAAAGAAATATATATAAAATTCGGAGAACCGATAACTGTGGAAGGGAGTGGCCAGGTGACACACCAGCAAATCGTAACGTTCATTACCGAAAACCTGACCGCATGGGGTGCAAAGGTTAATCCGAGTATTTCATGAAATATCTATTTCCTAAACTAGTGTCCATCCATAAATGAGGATTTTTGTTCAAGATCAAGGCATGTGAAAAA
>CAZBOB010000020.1:0-49050 GCA_964492995.1 uncultured Desulfobacteraceae bacterium
CCCCGAAAGAATGTAAAACATGCCAAAAAATGGCAAAGATATTGCCGAATATTGTCGAAATACCTGTGGTCTTGAAATTCGCTTATTTAACACAACTATCCGGAATTCAATCATTTCTCGATTTTCTGAAGTCAATTTTTTACTCTTGCATGATTTTTGCAACATTCAGCTGAATCAGGTTACGATTATAGAATACAGGGGGCTGACTTATGAAAATCAAACCGTTTATCCAATTTGGTATTTTATTGATATTGTTATACTTTGTTGGGGGATGTGCGGATAGAATGCCATACGCTTTTAATGGTACGGTTTCCCGTTATCCGGATTCGAAGATCGTGAACTTAATGCACCTGAAGGGCGGTTGTTATGCCGAGCTAGAAACGAACGATTCATGGAAAAAAATATTAGAATATTATAAATATCATATGAGCAAAAAAGGTTGGTTAATACGGGTTGAACGAGAATCTGCATCACCCCATAGTGATGATTCAGAATCAGTCGCTTTTTTGGCTCTTTTTAAAGACAATACGGGTTTAATGATAGATACCTATACGCCGGTTAACGGCGGTAAAACACAAATCGCTTTGTTTATGGGAGATACTGATGAATAAAAAAGGTTTTACGTTTATAGAAATTGCCGTTGCCCTTGCGATTCTTGGCATAATATCGGCCATTGCCATACCCAGTTATTTTTCCTGGCTTCCCAAACACAGGTTACAAACATCCGTAAGAAACATTTATGATGATTTGAACATAGCGAGATCCAGAGCGGTAAGAACCAACATCGTTGCAGTTGCAATATTTGACATTCCAAATGATAACTATACTATATTTTTAGACACAAGTGGTAACGGGATACTGGACTTTGGCGAGACCGTCCTAAGTAACGGCATATTGGCAGATGGCGTAGATATTACTGGTACTACATTCTCTTTCAATACATTGGGATTTAATAATAGAGGGATGCCGGCAACAGCGTTAAATGGCCAAGATGATGATGTTTTTCTAACAAATTCAAGTGGACTGTTTATAGGGGTGCGTGTAAATGTCGCTGGCGGTCTCACAATTATAAACAGCACGGATAGCGGCACAACCTGGAGTTAATTTAACGATAATAATCCTATCCCGGATTGTCGAGAGGCCTTTGAAATAAAATTTATGTCAAAGGCCTTTTTATTTTGAATTGCAGGGTAATATTCCTGCTCATGGGGCTTTTTCGACTTTAGCGGCGCAAACCTTAAACTCCGGGATTTTGGCGATGGGGTCAAAAGCCGGATTGGTAAGCATATTGGCCGGGCATTCTGCAAAATGAAACGGCACAAAAAGAATACCAGGCTTTACCAGGTTGCTGATTCTGGCCGGAATTTGGATTTCGCCTCTGCGGGTTGAAAGATTAACTGCATCACCATCTTGAACCGACAATCCTTTGGCGTCTTCGGGATGAATTTCAACATATCCGGTTTTCTGTTCGGCATCAAGATGCGCAGATGCTCTCGTCATGGTGCCGGTATGAAAATGTGCGAAATTTCGACCGGTGGATAGAAAATATGGGTATTCATCGTCGGGCATCTCGTCCGGGTCGAGATACTCGATGGCATGAAACATGCCCTTCCCTCTGGCAAATTGCTCTTTATGCAAAAATGGGGTCCCGGGATGTTCGGAATTCGGACAGGGCCATTGCAACCCGTCAAGGCCCAGTCTCTCATAGGTCATACCTGCATAGCTCGGGGCCAGCTTTGTCATTTCATTAAAAATTTCTTCCGGGTTTTCATAGCTCATCTCGTAGCCCATGGCCGTGGAAAGCCTGGAGATAATTTGCCAGTCATCCAGCGCATCCCCTACTGAATCAATTGCTTTATTCACCTTCACGCAGCGACGTTCGGAATTTGTAAATGTTCCGTCCTTTTCAGCCACGGAGGCACCTGCAAAAACCACATCCGCTGTCTGTGCGGTCTCGGAAAGGAAAATGTCCTGGCAAATTAGAATCTCAAGTTTTTCCAGAGCCTTCTTAAGATGATTCTGATCAGGATCACTCATCATGGGATTTTCGCCAATCACATACAGGGCCTTTAATTTTCCATCCAGCATGGCCGGAATCATATCGGTTATGGTGTAACCAATCTGATCAGACAGCTTTTTCCCCCAGGCCTTAGAAAATTTTTCATTATTGGCCTCAACGGTTACCGGCTGATAGGCCGGAAAAACGTTGGGCAGACCTCCCATGTCACAGGCGCCCTGGACATTGTTCTGTCCTCTAAGAGGATTTACACCTCCGCTTCTCACACCCACATTGCCGCAAAGCATGGCAATATTACAAGTGGATTTGACGTTATCCACACCGGTGGTGTGCTGGGTGATTCCCATGGCATAAAGGAGTGCAGCGGGAGAATTTGTGGCATAAAGTTCCGCCATTCTTTCCAAATCCCCTTGAGCTATACCGGATATGGCTTCAACTTTATCCGGAGTATAAGCTTCAACAACCGCTTTGAATTCATCAAACCCTTCAGTCCTTTCATCGATGTAGCTTTTTGCATGCCAGTCATTTTTGATAATGACATGCATCATACCGTTAAGCAGGGCCACATCACTTCCAAGGCGGTGGCGCACATGAATATCTGCAAAACGGGCCAGCTGAATATTTCTGGGGTCAGCCACGATGAGCTTGGCACCCTTTTCTTTGGCCCGGAAAACGCGACGGGCGATAAGAGGATGGTTCTCCGTGGTATTCGAACCGATAACAAAAATACATGCAGCATCCTCAATTTCGGCAATGGAATTAGTCATGGCTCCACTTCCAAACGCTGCGGCCAGACCGACCACAGTAGAGGAATGTCAGAGACGGGCGCAGTGGTCCACATTGTTGGTGCCGATCACCGCTCTTGCAAATTTCTGTGCCAGATAATTCTCTTCATTGGTAACTTTAGCTGAAGCAAGCACGCCGACACTGTCCGGGCCATGTTTTTGGATAATGGCCTTAAGCTTGTCCGCGGTAGTCTGGATGGCATCATCCCATGTGGTTTCCTGCAAATTCCCATCTTTCTTTAACATCGGGGACTTCAGACGCTTATCGCTAACCACATGCTCATGGAGATTCCAGCCCTTCATGCACAGCTTTCCTTCATTCACCGGATGTGTCTTCATCGGCATGGTACCCACAAGCTTTCCGTCAAACACCTGAAAAAGCACACCGCAACCACATCCGCAATATGAACATATTGAAGGGATAATTTTGTAATCCATACCTGTCGCTCCTCATATTATTGAAGATTTTCGATTGAATATTGAATAGTTAAGGAATTCTTCCAATTTTAAAATACGGTAATTAAACGTCTCGGAAATTCTACAACTTCTTGAAAATACAGGTTTATCAATGGCAACCTGTTTGTGCCATCAAAATGGAAGAATGGAATGCTGGAATATTGGGGATAAAGGCGGAAATAAACCATTTTAATTGTAAAAAACTCCTTCAAACCCGTCATTCCATTACTCCATCATTCCATTATTCCAATTGGGGCGAAGCCCCTAAGTTCATAAGTTGAGCAACCTAACCGATTGATTATTGACGATTGTCTTTAATATGGCTGCCAGGTTATCAAATCTTGAATCGTCAATTCTTAGATCGGCTTAAGCTCAAGGGTAACCTCATCACCCAGCAGGTTGAATGGAGATTGATCTGCGTGGGTTCCGGTTACATAACCAAATACATCTTCCACCGTTTCATTGACTTTGCGGTAAAGCAGCCTCAATGGAATATCCACGGGACATGCATCTTCGCACAGGCCGCAGTCTATGCACCGGCCTCCCATATGCACCGCCCTGACAAGGTGAAAAATCGGAATTTCGGGTGGAATGCTGCCGGTAGCGATCAGGTCCGTATGCTCAAGACTGCATTCCTCGCAAAAACAGACCGGACAGATATCCCGACACCCGTAACATTTTATGCATTTTTGAAATTCATACATCCACCTTTTAAAGCGGTCTTCCTGGTTGAATTCTTCCGCTAGCTCAACCTCCATATTGTTGTCTATGCCAACCTTTTTTTTATAAGCCCCTGCCTCTTCAGGCTCGAGGTAGGAGCAATCCCCATGTTCCTTTAGTTTGGAGGGACAGCAGTTAACGTTTATTGTCTCTAAATGGTCAGGATTCAACTGGTTCCACACATAAAGCACATTTAAAGCACGCTGGTTGCAGTCACGAGCCAGCAGCCCTATGTTCATTTCCGGGCGTTCAGCAGCTATTTTTGTCGCGATCTTTTCAAGGGAATATCTGGCCTGACCGACGATCAAGTCATCAACCTCATCCAGATTATCCTTGGTAAAACAATGGGGCAGCGGGTGTCCCTGCACCATCTTATATCCTATAAACAGGTCTACCTTGTCCTGATCGAGCCAATCTTTGACCTGCTCCTGCATCGTAGCAAGCATGCTGGTTTTACCATTGGTAATGCTGAAAGGTTCGGGCCATTCTTTCATCTGCTCTTCCATATTATCCTCCCTCTACGCTCTCAACTTCTGCGCTCTTGGCTTCTATCTCGGCCTCACATTCGCTCTCGATGGCAGACAGGTCAAGTTCACCTGTCAAAGGGCTCGGACCCATCGCCTTGATCTTTTCGGTGAAATCGGTAACCACCTGAACAAATTTTTGGGCCTCTGCCGAAGATATCCAATCCAGGTGCAGACGGCCTTCCAACCCCATAAAATTCAAAAGCTCCTGCAAAAACGTCATCCGCTTGATTGTCATGAAATTACCATACAGGTAATGGCATTCGCCGGGATGTCACCCACCCACCAGGACCGCATCAGCTCCGCTTTGAAAGGCCCTCAAAATGTGGTGAGGTGATACGGTGGCCGAGCACATGACACGAATGGGCCGAATATTAGGCGGGTACTCCATGCGGCTCACACCCGCCAGATCGGCTGCGCTATAGGCGCACCAGTTACACATAAAAGCGATTATTTTGGGCTCAAAAATATCCTCTTTCACCTTGCTCTCCTTTTAATTTGTATTAAACACTCAATGCGCCTTTGATCTGGGCGTACATTTGATTGTTACTAAATCCCATCAAGGTTGGCGCCTCGGAGGGGCATACTGCCGCACAGGCTCCGCAGCCCTTGCACAACGCCGGGTTTACTTCGGCTACAGATTTTATATTATCGAATGTGATGGCGCCAAAGGGACAAACGTTAATACACCCCAGGCATCCGGAACACAGCTCCGGAATAATATGGGAGATAATTCCGCCAAGCTTAATGTTTTCCATGGCCAGAACCGTTATAGCTCTAGCTGATGCGGCCTGAGCCTGGGTGATGGATTCATCTATTGGTTTCGGTGCATGAGCTAGCCCGCATACGAAGACACCGTCCGTGGGAAAATCAACAGGCCTGAGTTTGACATGGGCTTCTGCAAAAAAGCCATCCTGATTCTGGGACACTTTGTAAAGCTGCGCCAGGGGATTTTCCATGTCAGGAACAATGGCGGAAGCCAGAATCAAAAGATCGGGACTGATCTTCATTTGTCGTCCGAGCACCCTGTCAGTAAAGGTTACCTGGAGATCCTCTTGCTCTAAAGTCACATTGAACCCTTTATCAGAGTTAAAGCGGATAAAAACGATTCCGGCTGAGCGTGCCTTTCGGTAAAGATCCTCGCGCAATCCATACGCGCGCAAATCTCTGTAAAGAATAAAAACATCCATTTCCGGATTAATCTCCTTGAGTTTCAGAGCGCTTTTTATGGATTGCGTACAGCAGACCTTTGAGCAGTAGGGTCGCTCCAAATTGCGCGAACCCACGCACTGGACAAATGCAGCTGTTTTGAGTTGCCCTAAAGCAGGATCATTATCTATAAACCGCTGCTGCAGTTCCAGCCCGGTGACAACACGGGGATCCTGACCGTACAAATGCTCATCCGGCTTAAGTTCTGAAGCGCCGGATGCAATGATGGTTACACCATGTTCCAGAATGCTGTCCTTGCCGTTGTTTTGGATGGTCGTTTTGAAATTTCCCACAAACCCTTCCACCTCTGTAATCCGGGAATTTAAGAATATTTCAATGTTATTGTCAGACTGGATCTCATCAATCAAAGCGGTCAGATACTGTTGAACATCTTCGCCCCGCCAGGTTTCGTGAAGATGCCGTGCCTGTCCGCCGAGGGACCCGGTCTTTTCGATCAGATAGGTCCGATATCCCTGGCCGGACAAGTTTTTGGCTGCTGCCATACCGGCAACGCCGCCTCCGATCACAAGGGCCGCATGGGTGATCGGCATGGTCGATTCTTTCAAGGGTTCAAACAGGGTCGCTTTGGAAACGGCCATTCTGACCAAATCTTTAGACTTTTCCGTGGCCGCATCCGGGTCTTTTTTATGAACCCAGGAGCACTGGTTTCGGATATTGGCCATCTCGAACAGATATTTATTGATGCCCGCGTTGATCAGAGTCTCCTGAAAAAGCGGCTCATGGGTTTTCGGAGTACATGAGGCCACAACCACCCGGTTTAGTTTTTGTTCTTTGATGACCTCGGTCATTTTATCCTGGGTGTCCTGGGAGCAACTGAACATATTCTCTTCCACATAGACAACACCGGGCAAACTTTTGGCAAATTCCACCACTTCAGGGACATCAACGACACCGGCAATATTGGTGCCACAACGACAGACAAAAACACCGACCCGGGGGGATTCCCCGCTAACGTCCAACTCCTCGGGGATTTCTTTTGTCTTGGTAAGGGTCCACCGGGCTTCGGCCAATCTGCTTCCCACCACACCCGCCGCAGCACTGGAATCGACAACAGATGACGGAATATCCTTGGGCGCCTCAAAGGCACCACAAACATAAATACCCGGTTTTGAGCTTTCCACCGGTGCAAAACTTCCGGTGCTGGCAAAGTTGTAATGATCCAGATCAACGCCTAATCTCTGAGCCAGTTCTGTTCCTTCCTTGGTTGCCATCAGGCCCACGGAAAGGACCACGATATCAAATTCCTCTTCGATCTTCTTGCCTGCTTCGTCCACATATCGGATGAGATGCCTTCCAGTGCCGTCAACGGGAGTAACGTTGGTGATCTTGGATTTGATGAAACGGACCCCTATTTCATCCTTTGCCTGGTTGTAATATCTTTCAAAGTCTTTTCCGTAAGTTCGTATGTCAATATAAAAAATGGCCGCATCCAGATCCCCGCTGCTGTGTTCTTTGGCCAGTATTGCTTCCTTGACGGCATAGGTACAGCAGACTCCTGAGCAGTAACCCTGGGCGCCCAGGTGTTCATCGCGGGATCCGATGCATTGGAGCCATGCAATTTTATCGGGCTCTTTATGATCAGAGGGCCGGACAAGATGACCGCCGTATGGCCCGGAAGCTGATAGAATTCTTTCAAATTCAAGGCTGGTTACAATATTGGGGTGCTTTTTGTAGCCAAAAGTATCATGGACCGCGGGATCAAAGGTCTTGCTGCCGGAGGCAATGATGATCGATCCGACCTTGATTAATTCTTCTTCTTTCTGTTGCGCGTGGGTTTCCAGAGTGAGTGCCTCGGCCTTGCAAGCCTTGACACACTCGAAACACTCGCAACATACCATGCAGTTAAGACATTTTTCGGCTTCAGCAATGGCCTGCTCTTGGCTTAATCCTAGCTCAACCTCAGAAAAACTCTTCTTCCTTTGGTCCATGGGAATCCTGGACATTTTGGCCCTTGCAGCCTTTTTGATATCTTCTTTGATTGGGTTGAAGTTTTCCTGAGGAGCCTCAAAGGGTTCCCGCCCTTCTTTCAAGTCCTCGCCATTCAGATATCTTGATATGGAAATAGCTGCCTCTCGCCCGGCAGCGACAGCTTTAATTGCTATGGAGGGGCCGGTCTGGGCATCACCACCTGCGAATACGCCTTTCCTTTTAGTCTCGAAGCTCACGGGATCGACCGCTATATTGTTCCACCGATCTAATTCAACACCTGTTGCGCTGTCAAGATAAGAGGTGTCGGTTCTTTGACCGATGGCAGGTATTATGATATCCGTATCAACAATAAATTCACTCCCTTCAACAGGAACTGGACGACGCCGGCCGCTTTCATCCGGCTCACCGAGTTCCATTTTAATGCATTTCAAACCGACGACGCTTCCCTCTTTTTCAACCACCTCCACAGGTGCCACCAGGAACTGAATATCCACACCTTCTTCAAAAGCATCTTCAATCTCTTCATCCCGGGCAGGCATCTCTATCCGCGTACGCCTGTAAAGAATGCTGACATTATCAGCTCCAAGACGAAGGGCGGATCTTGCTGCATCAATCGCCACATCGCCACCACCGATGATTACAACCTTGCCTTTTAACTCCTTAATGTCGTAAAGTGCTGAATCCCTTAAAAATTTAACGCCAGGGATAACACCTTTGGCATCTTCATTCGGAATATTAAGTTTCATGTCGGCGTGACAGCCAATGGCCAGATAGACCGACTTGTATCCGTCGTCCATCAGACCGTCAATGGTTATGTCTCGCCCAAGAGCGGTATCGAATTTAATCTCGACCCCGAGCCGGGTGATCCACTTTATCTCTTTTTCAAGCACATCCGGTGGAAGCCTGTAGTCTGGAATCCCTACTCTGAGCATCCCCCCTGCTACGGGAAGGGCCTCAAAAATTGTAACCTTGAAACCATCCTTTGCCAAAAAATATGCTGCCGTCAGACCGGCAGGACCGGCACCAATGATGGCAACCTTTTCATCCCTGGCCGTTATTTCCGGAAGAGGCAATTTGTCAATATCAATCTGATCTGCCGCAAAACGTTTAAGGGCGCAGATGGAGATTGGTTCATCCACCTCTTTCCTGCGACAGACATCTTCACAAGGGTGGGGGCAAATTCTGCCAATCACACCCGGCAAGGGCAGAGTCCTTGTAATTATCTCAAGAGCCTCCTGATATTTCTTCTGGGAAATCATTGCCACGTAGCCGTGGGCATTAACGTTGTTCGGACAAGCATTAGTGCAAGGCGAACGATCCCATTTGTCTATGGAATAAGCTCCGGGTACCGCCTGTGGGTACAGTTGATAAACAGCTTTCCTGTTAATAAGACTTTCTTCGTAGAGACTTGGAAGACTGACAGGGCAAACTTCGGCACAATCACCACATCCCGTGCATTTGTCAAGATCTAT
Organism: uncultured Desulfobacteraceae bacterium; assembly: GCA_964492995.1. Taxonomy (GTDB): domain Bacteria; phylum Desulfobacterota; class Desulfobacteria; order Desulfobacterales; family UBA11574; genus S5133MH16. The sequence goes on from CAZBOB010000020.1 coordinate 9,134, forward strand.
ATATCGGGGAACTTTATCTATAGTTACATTAAAGTCGCCCTCTTTTCCGGATATCTCTTTAATCTCAGATAAAGTGTGAAGTTCGATGTTAATGTGCCGGCCGACCTCGACCAGTTTGGGAGAGATGATTCACATGGCACAGTCATTGGTGGGAAAGGTCTTGTCAAGCTGTGACATCATCCCGCCGATAGAGCTGGACTTTTCGACCAGATAGACATAAAAACCGGTATCGGCCATATCCAATGCCGCCTGCATTCCGGTGATTCCGCCGCCAACCACCATCACGGCGCCTGTTTTTTTATTCGGCATTTTCTTCTCCTGATTCTAAAAAAGATGTAACACCACTGATATCGAGTTGATTCATCCCGATTCCTAAAGTCCTTGCGTCAATACCCATACTCAGCCCGAGAAGTTGCGGGTAAAGAATAGAGGCAAGCGGGTCGTTCCCGTTTTGGGAGACCATCATATTCTGCACCGTATCAAATTGCAAATGACAGTACGGACAGGCTGAACACAGATAGTCGGCGCCTGCTTTTTTGCCTGATGAAATTTTTTTCTTTGTCAAATTCATGGAAAGATCGTCATTCACACCCAGTACGGGAGCCCCGCAGCACTCCAGCTTCCGGGTCCAATCAACACTTTTGGCGCCCGTCACCTCAACGAGATTGTCAAATATAGATGGGGCAACTGGATCGTCGAACTGGGTGATCTTGCTTGGGCGCAAGGCATGGCATCCATAATGAGTCGCAATTTTAAAATCTTTGTATGGCATGGTTATTTTGCTTTTTAAGGTCTCCAAACCCACATCGTGATACAACACGGAGAGGAAGTGCTTGATCTGGATCTTGCCTGTATATTTTAGACCTCTTTGAGCAAGCAATCCATGGACTTCTTTTTGCAGTTCTCCTTCTTCCTTCAAGAGATGTTCGGCCTCCTTAAGAGTGCCGAAGCAACATTTGCAAAGCGCCAATATATCAAGTCCCGCTTTTTCAGCCAGTGCCAGATTTACTGCCGAAGAAAAAAGGAATGCTTTTTGGTCCACATTGCGCATGGGATATCCGCAGCAATTAAAATCACGATTATCAACTAGTTGCACACCCGCCTGCTTTAAAACCGCTCTGGCAGAGAAATCATACTGCTCGACCCGGGAAGGTATATTACACCCCAAAAACAATGCATATTTCATAATAATATCCTCAATAACTTCATTGACCGGTTTCTTAAGCTGCCTCTAAATCAGGGGAACTTTCATCGGCAACCTTGGCTGCATTCTTGACAGCAAGATTTTTTAACTGAAAGAAAATATCCGTGATCTCTACATTCTGGGGGCAGTGTTCCTGGCATTGATAACAGGTAACACAATCCCAAAGCATCCTGGGTCCGGAAGCCATTTCTACCAGTCCCAAACCCAAACAGTTCATGATCTGATGGGGCAGCAAACCCAGGGTTTCCTGAGGATTCTCATACTCGGCCACCACCGGGCAAACCGTAGTACAGGTCTGACAGCCAAAACAGTATGAGAAAGTGCGGGTGCTGGGCAACTCATTTAATTCCACGATTTCTCTGTCCTTAAGAGAAATCGGCGTGCTTGGATCCATCACCTGCTCAAACTTACCGGCAACAGCCCGGTTGGCATCTGTCAGGGGCCGGGCATAATCTTCCGTAGATATATTTTCCCGATTAAGACCCCGATAAAAAGAAAATGGAGAAAGGACCAGAGGTTCAGGGAATCCTCTTTGAACCAGATCCTCCCTCACATTGAACCACAATTCCTTTAAATTGATCCCTGAAGGGCAAACCACGGTGCAGCGATCACAATTGGTGCAAAGGTAAACCCCTTCCTGGATGGCGCTCAGCTTCCGTGTGCTCAGTTTTTTCCCGGCTGCCAGGGTCTTGAGAAAAGTCATCTTTTCCGACGGCAGAATATATTCATTGCCCAGGGCATCAAAGGCCGGCGACGCGGAACATCTCAGACTGCAAGTGCCACAGTGCGTGCAGGCATCCAATTCCATGACTTGCCGGGTTGCAATATTTGCCGGATCGGATTTGTCCTTTTCCATGATCGCATTGGCCAGCAAACTCACCGGTGTGGCAAAAATATGAAACATTTTACTGAAAGGAAGATAAGCCAGGCCGATAAAACAGGCCAGGAAATGGATATACCACAGGATCGTAGAGGTCCCCACCCGATCCAGTGCCAGAGCCACAGGTTTGATAATTTTAGCAGTCGCATAACCGGTAAAAGCCCACTGAGAAGCAGAATGACAGTCCATACAGCTGCCCTCGTGAAGGTCCTTACCCATTGATAAAACGTCTTCACTAAAGGGCGCCTGGACGTTGGGAGAGACCGTGCCGAAATTCTGAACCCAGTAGCTTTCAAGAGCCGTTATTTCATCTTCGTCTTCAAGATCGGCATAATCTTCCACCATGATCTGATACTCGGTATAGGACGTTATTTTTGCGCCTTCCAAAATAACTCCCGAAAGCATAATTACGGCCAGAATAATAATGGCGTAGTGATCCATGGCGCTGGTTTTAAGACGGGGCACTTTCAGAACGAATCGCCGATATATGGCAATACCGACTCCGATTATTACCATGAGACCGAACAAATCTCTTAAAAACATAAACGGATTGATTGTCGAATAGTAATCCGTGAACAACGGTTCGGAGATGAAGTTCTCAAGGGCATGCATCAGAAGAAGCAGCATAAAGCCGGCATATATGAGCATATGCATCAACCAGCGGAGAAAATCTTCCTTGAGAATTCTTATCTGCAGTACCACATCAAGAATGAAAACCTTGATAAGAGTTAGAATTTTTCCACTGAAAATGGTTCCCAGAACCCCTTTAACAGCCGCAGACACCCTCTCTGATGTTGGGATCTGTTTGGCTGAAATTCCGATTCTGCGTGAAAACCAGGTGGAAATCTTGTAGATTAGGCCAAAGGTGAAAACAGCAAGGGAAATATAAAGAAGCAGATTAAATATCATACGATGAACCTCCTTCATTACGCGAAAAAGAAAAAAGTTGTAGGATCATCAATTCTGCAGCAATCCAGGTAACCTTCCGAATTCGGACTATTATTCAACACAAAGAAATTTGTCAAGGGAAAAGTTGTTTTTAGGTCTTTTGACAAGCCTACAGTCAAAACAAGGACCTGAAAATTTAGTCTCTATCCACTCGTGGATAATGAGTCCTTCCAGGGTTATTGCATCCACATTGCCAAAGTGAATACAACAGAATGCACAGGCTTTCGTGCAGACAGCGCCGGACTTGAATGGTCCCGCCCTGATTTCAAATCCATCATAGATTTCTTTTAATTTTTCCTGTTTTGTTTTAATATCCATGCGCACGCCAAAATTATGAACTTATAGAAGAAAATTGTATATACCAATCACTTTTTCTTTTCAATCAAAAGATATATACACAGGTTGCTCATGGAAATTTCGAAACGTTAAATTAGATGAACCGATCAATTCAGACTTGACATGATTTTTTTATAATCTTACAGAAAATATAACATCCCTCTAATTTCTTACCAACAATTTAATGCAGGATGTAAAATATGCGTATCCTACTGATTGGACAGGCGGAATTTGGGGCAAAAGTATTGGAAAGCCTGTTGGAAAGAAACGAAAATATAATAGGGGGTTATGTGCCACCGGACAGACCGGGCGGGTGAACTGATCCGCTCAAAGCGGCAGCGGTATCCAAAGGAATTGACGTCTTTCAATCGGCAACGTATAAAGATGATCAGGTATTTGACCAGTACAAGGAACTCAAACCGGATCTCACGGTAATGGCCTTTGTGACCGATATTATCCCGGCGCGCTTTTTTGAGGTCCCCACTCACGGGACCATCAACTATCATCCTTCAATTTTGCCGCGCCATCGCGGTGCCAGTGCCATTAACTGGGCGGTAATCATGGGGGATACCCGAACCGGGCTGAGTATTTTCTGGCCGGACGGCCAAAGGCAAAAAAGTAGCAGCGGCCGAATTTGCGGCTGAACAGGGGCTTAAGGCCGAAGATATGTTCGATAAATGATATCCGTAATAAGAAAAAGTAGTTGGCCTCGGATCGACCCTATAAAATTAACGGCAAAATTAATGGCGCAATTGCTGATTCTGCCCGGCAAATGGCTTCATCGGTTGTTACAAAAATCAAGGAGACTGTTTTTCCATTGCTGGGTGCCTGAAGCGGTAATATTTTCAAAACACTAAGATGTTACAAAAGATTCGGGTTATACGATGTCTTGTTTGAGCTTTTTGCTTAACGATTCCAGTTCAGGCGAGATTTTTGGTTTTGTCAGGATAACTATTAAATCAAAGGTTTTTTGTTTATTTTCACCATTTGCTGAATATTTAAGAAGCAAAGGTTCTTTGGCATCACGTTCCTTTTCAACCGATTCCGGTGATCCCTCTATAATCTGAAGCCCCGGGATTTTTTCCGCTTCGGCAAAAAACTTTTCTTGAAAGGATTGACATAAAGGGGAGATCAGAACCATCTCGAGATCTTTTGTTTTGTCAAGGGCAATGACGGATTGGTTCACACCCAGTACCAGGCTGGAAAGAAGATGCGCTTCATCATCTCCTGTATCTTCCTGAACAACGGCAATATGGCCGGGGATCTCGCCATCCAGAGGCGAAACCACCATCCCGTTAAAGGGACCGGTCGGTGAGAGCATCCGCTCGAACTGTAAATCGGTGATCACATCCGCGTACTTTCCATAACCCAATTGGGGATTTAACGGATAAAATGCGTTGTCCTGGCCTTTTGTTATAATGACCTCGTCAAATTCCAATTCCAGCTCTTGATCAGGAATATCAAAATCGATGGCTTCAGGCTTACATTCAGCCCAGCAAAGGGCACAGCCCAGACAGCGCCGGCAACTGAGGCATCGCCTGGCCTCTTGAATAGCCATGTCTTCAGGAAAACCGGTCTCTACTTCCGTAAAATTTTCTCTTCTTTCATCCACCGAAATCTCCGGCATTTCTGCCCGTGGAGACGGTACATCACCGAACGGTATAATATAGCGTGTTTCCTTCTCGTATATCATTTACTTGCTCCTCAGGTACTCATGAATGCCTACAGCCGCCCGTTTGCCGGCGGCAATCGCACGAATAGCGATATCCGGGCCGGTCACCACATCACCTCCGGCAAACACCCCCGGAACATTGGTTGCACCGGTTTCCCCATCGATTTCAAAGGTGTTCCAGCGTGAAAGCTCAAAATTATGGCCTTGGGAAAGAAAGCTCAAATCCGTACCCTGGCTGATGGCAGGCACTATGGTTTCAGCGTCAATGATATATTCAGAACCTTCAATGGGAACCGGTCGCCTGCGTCCTGAAGCATCCGGTTCTCCAAGTTCCATTTTGATGCATTTCATGCCGGCAACTTTTCCATTTGCACCCAGGATTTCCACAGGTGCGGCAAGGTACTGAAGAATGATTCCCTCATGCTCGGCTGCGTCGATTTCCCAAGAATTGGCCGGCATCTCCTTTTTGGTTCTGCGGTAGAGAATATATACTTCATCAAAACCCATTCGCCAGCCCACACGGGCCGAGTCTATTGCCGCATTACCCCCTCCGATCACAATAAGTTTCCCCTTGGCTTCAGGTAGATTGCCCAGGGCCTGATCTCTTAGAAAGGTCACACAGTCTACAATTCCCTCATAATCATCTTCACCGGGCACCCGAAGCTTAAGACCCGTATGGCAACCGGCACCAATAAACAAGGCATCATAATCGTTCTTAAGGTCTTTAAAAGCGACATCTTTCCCGATGCGAGTATTGTATTGAATTTCAACTCCCATGTTGCAAATAAGATCCACTTCTCGCTGAAGCAGTTTTTTGGGCAATCGGTATTCCGGAATACCCACCCAGAGATAGCCTCCCGGAACAGGGAGCGCTTCGAAGATCTTTATATGCTCATATCCCAACCTTGCCAGGTCATGGGCACAGGTCAACCCGGCCGGACCGGCGCCGATAATGGCAATTTTTTCCGGATACTTCTGTTCCGGGGTTTCATAGACCGGCTCTATGCCCTGGTCCAGCTCCATATCGGAAACAAATCGCTTGAGGAAACAGATGCTGATCGGTTCATCCAGATACTGGCGGTTGCAGGCTGTTTCACACGGATGGGGACAGATTCGGCCGATACTGCCGGGAAGCGGGAGTCTCTCTCTGATTTTAGCCAAAGATTCCAAATGCTTGCCGTCGGCAATTAAACCCACATAGGCTCGGATATCCAAATTAACGGGGCATGTCTCCTGGCAGACAGGCATGTCTTCTTTATAGATATTGTATTCACCCGTTGCAAGATTACAGTAATCAATGGCTGTACGAAAGCCCAAACCCTTGTCAAAATCGTCAAACATGTTAACCGGACAGACCTTTATACAGGCCTTGCAGTCGTTGCACTTACTGTTATCAACCCTGAGGCTGTGCTTCAGGATGTGAGCCCGTATTTTGCCATTATTCCGATTGATCTTCTTGATATCACTGTATGTGAGGATCCGTATATTGTTATGATCGCGAACCTTGTCCAGATCAGGATTCATAAATGCTTGTTCCGGTCTGATGAGTCTGTCCCTGGGGATCCTCTCCGCACCTAATGTGGGAAATTTCTCCACAATAGTAACATGAGCTCCTGCTTCTACTTGTTCAAGAGCGGTACGGACCCCATCGAGCCCTCCTCCAACAATCAATACTGTTTTGTCACTCACTTTATTACACCTCTTGAGGCACGAACTGAAATATTGGCGACCGGCCGGCCACGCTGTCCAGGGCAACCATCCCTTTCCTTTTGAGGGCGGTTATGTATCGAAAGACCCTTTCGGAAGGTATGGCCAGGTCCCGGGCCAGGTCTTTAACCGATTTAGCCCCTTCTTTTAATTTACCAAGAATTTCCTGAACCTCGATTTCTTCCACGATGATCATGTCAATAGCGCGATTAAACTCGTGCTCGGTAAAAATCTCACCATACATGTTGCCGGATTCAAGAAACGGAGTTCTCTTGCCGATGACCCATCTGATCTTTTCACCGGCAAGTACAGCCTCTGCGGCTTCAAGCTTCCCAAAGACTTCCGGGGCCTTGACACGATCCCCGTCTCCTCCCAGAGGGCCAAGGCTGCGGATTTTCTCATCGAATTCCGTGACGAGTTTAACAAATACAGAGGCTTCACCCGAAGAACATTGCCGGAAGGCCAGACGTTCTTCATTGACACCGATGTGTTTGAAAAGCTTGCGGGTCATATCTATTTTGGCCTTTGCCTGAACGTTTCCGCTAATATAATGGCAGTCTCCGAAATAGCAGCCCACCACCATAAGGCCGTCAAGTCCCTTTTTAAAAGCCCTGGCAACGGTAGCCGGATCAACCCTGCCGGTGCACATAATTCGGACGGTCTTAATTTCCGGGGTATATTGTAGTCTGGAAACTCCAGCCAAATCAGCAGCGGAGTATCCTCACCATGTACAGCAAAACGCAAGAATTTTAGGAACGAATCGGGCCAATGATAACCTCCTTGGTCTCTTACGAAAAATGTTCGTGCTTTTGATAGCAAATAATTTTATAGACCTATTGCTATTCCAGAATTCATAATAAGTTATAAGTGAACTAAAATTTGAGGTGAGCTAAAGTTGTGGAACTCACCTTCGGCGAGACCAATTTATAATAAATAATATATATAAAATACCTTAACCCTGGCCCAGACCGATCACCAATACTCTATATTCAAAAAGGCAGGTTTACAATGATGTATAGCCGATATCAATATACATGAACGAGTCGCACCAGGGCGGGCTTTAGGCACTTCAAACTTTAGTTCACTTTAGGCCCTTTTCAAGTTTCAATCGTCAATCATCAAGTTTCAATCCAAAAATGCATCAATCTGGGCTTCGAGCTGCTGATCCGTATAGGAGTTAATGGTCAGGGCATGCTGATAGCAAGTAGCCGCACATACACCGCATCCCTTACAAGCCACATCAATAACATGCACCTTTCTTCCCTTTTCCGTATGCCGGATTTCCAAAGCGCCGTAAGGGCAAAGCGGAACACAAAGCCCGCAGCCCCTGCAGGCGTCTTCATCTGCCAGAACGGAAATAATCGGTTCCACAACCACCGATCCTTTGGACAGGGGAATCGAGGCCCGGGATGCCGCACCTAAACCCTGGGCGATAGCCTCTCGAATATTAGCCGGGAAACGCGCGCTGCCGCAAAGAAAAACTCCGTCGGTGGCAAAATCAAGCGGCTTTAACTTCACGTGTCCTTCCAGAAAAAACCCGTTTTCGTCAACCGGCACCCTTAAAATTTGAGAAGTAATACCTGCATCTTCCGGTGCCACCAGCGGTGTGGAAAGAACCACCAGATCCGCGGACAGAGCCATTTCACGGCCAAGCAGGGAATGGTAAACCCGCACCTGATCGGATTCCGTCTGGGGAGGCCGGGCAGGATCATAATGGATGTACCGGACTCCCTTGGCCTTGGAATCCCTGAACATCTCCTCGTTTTCCACGCCATACATCTGCATATCCCGATAGAGAATGGAAACTCTGGCATTCGGGATTTGATCCTTTATTAATATAGCGTTCTTGACTGCCGTCTGGCAGCAGATCCGTGAACAGTAGGGCCTTTCTTGATTGCGGCTGCCCACGCACTGAATCATAACAACGTTTTTGATATTTGTATCTAAACCTTCTTTTAAAAGTTTTTCCATATCAAGCTGAGTGATAACCTTCCGGCCGTCATAGCCGTAAAGCCCCTCGGGTACAAAAACACGGCCACCGGTGGCTACAAGGATAACCCCTATATCGATTTTCTTGACACCAGACTCTGTTTGAATATCGATTTCGAATTTTCCGATAAATCCCTGAACAGCGGTCACGTTAGCTCTGGTAAAGACTGTAATCCCGGGATGTTTGGAAACTTTCTCAATTTTCGCCTTAATCAGATCGTTGGCATCCATCATGGTAGGGCCAAGTTTATTCAGGTGGTTGAGCATTCCTCCCAGATTTTCTTCTTTTTCGACCAGGACCACTTCATAGCCGCGTCGGGCTAAGGCCGTGGAAGCCGTCATGCCGGCAATTCCTCCTCCAATAACCAGGGCCCGGGCACATACTTCGGACGTAATGGACTCCTGAGGTTCTAATAAAGCCGCCTTGGCAACCCCCATACGGATCAGGTCCTTGGCTTTGGCAGTTCCATCTTCCTGCTCCCGCATGTGCACCCAGGAGCATTGATCGCGGATATTGACCATCTCGAAAAGATAAGGATTCAACCCGGCCTCCTGGCAGGAACTTCGAAAAAGAGGTTCATGGGTTCTGGGCGTACAGGAAGCCACGACAACGCGGTTGAGGTTTTGCTCCTTAATCCCTTTTTTGATTTGGTTAATACCGCCTTCAGAACACGAATAAAGGTTCCTTTGCACAAACGTCACATTAGGAAGGGTTTCGGAATAATCTGATAGTGCTTCCATATCCAGGTAGCCGGCGATATTGGACCCGCAATGGCAAATAAATACTCCGATCCTGATGTCTTGGCCATTATTCTCAGGCAACGGCTTTCTCCTTTTCTAAGTTCGGTTGAAAGGCAATTTCAGCTGCGCGCTCCGCTGCACTCGAAGCTTGGGCAACGGATTCAGGCACATCCATTGGAGACTCAGCACATCCACAGACAAAGATTCCCGGTATGGTTGTGTCCACCGGTGAAAGAGGGCTGGTCTTGATGAAGTTGTATTCATCCAGTTCGACTCCGAAAATCCTGGCCAGTTCAACAATTCCCTTGGTTGGCGCACATGCGGTCGCCAGAATCACCATGTCGAATTCCTGGCTTTCTACCTGCCGTTTTTGCGTATCTTCATAAATTACAACCGGATTATTCCCAGGTCCCTCTGTGATTTCGGCCACCCGGCTTCGAACATAGGTAATATTTGAATGATTGCCGCCGCGTATTTTGTATTCTTCAAATCCTTTGCTGACCGCTCTGATGTCCATGCCAAAGATGGTGGATATGGTCTCCGGTTCATGTTCATGGGCGATAATGGCTTCTTTAATGGAGTGCATGCAGCAGTAACCTGAACAGAACGGATAAAACCGAAAATCACGTGATCCCACACACTGGATAAAGGCCAGCCGTTTGGCAACGGAAAAACTTTCGGCCTTGTTTTTCAGGTTATCGAGAGATTTGGTGACGGTTAGATATTCTGCATACCGGTCGGCCCACTTTTTGCGATCCTCATCGTCCTGATATTGACCTTGCTGGTATTTATCATAAAATTGAGCAGAAGTTTCGTCGTATTTTTTTTCAAGTTTCTCGAGGGTTCGTTTAGATTTCTTTAAATTCTTTTCAAACCTTGCAATTTCGGCTTCAACGGCGCGATCCGAGGGACGATCCAGGTGGCCTCCAGTGGGCCCGCTGGCACTCAAAAGCCTTTCGAATTCAATTGCTGTGACCACATTCTGGATTTCCCGGTACCGGTATTCGGGAATTTGTGACGGATCAAAAACGTCGTAGCCCACGGCGATGATAATGGCCCCAACATTAAGTTCTATGATTCTGTCTTCCTGATCAAAATTTATGGCGTCAGCCTGACAAACCTTTTCACAGATCCCGCATTTTTTGCCTTTCAACTGGCGACAAAAGTCGGGGTCAATGGTATGGGTGGAAGGGATACCCTGGGCAAAATAGCTGTAAATGGCACTGCGACTGCCCAAACCCTCATTGAAGGCATCCGGTACCCTGGTGGGACATTTTTCGGCACAGGCGCCGCAGCCGGTGCACTTGTCTTCGTCCACGTAACGTCTCTTCCTGCGCACCGTGACCTTGAAATCCTCCGCCTGACCGTCTACTTTCTCCACTTCACTGTAGGCCAGAAGTGCTATATTGGGATGTCGACCGACATCCAGCATCTTGGGCGAGAGGATTCAGATGGCACAATCGTTGGTGGGAAACGTTTTATCCAGTTGGGCCATCTTTCCGCCGATGCTGGGCAGCTTCTCTACCATGTGGACCTTAATGCCCATATCGGCAAGGTCCAGGGATGCCTGGATTCCGGCAATCCCTCCTCCAACAACAAGTACGTCTTTGATCATAATTGGCTTCCTTCTCATTTCTTATTCTGTCTTCAATCGATCTGCTACAAGATCATACAGATCCGTAATTTCTATATCCAGGTCAAAGGCGGCCTTGGCACACCTGAAATGAATCTGGCATTTGGGACAGGCTGTTATTAGGGTCCCTGCGCCGGTGTCGCCGGCCTCCTTTAAGCGCTGCAACTGAATTTCTTTGGAACAGTGGGAACAGTTCATCCAGCCGGAAGTTCCGCAGCAGATACCATTCTCCCTGGAGCGGGGCATTTCTTTGAGTTCAATTCCGGGGATCATTTCCAGAATCTTCCGGGGCGCATCGTAAATGCCCGCCAGCCGTCCCAGACGACAGGGATCATGGAAGGTAACCACTTTTTCATCGGATCTTTGAAGCTGAATTACACCCTGGCTGAGTTTGTCTGCCAAAAAATCCAGGATATGGACCGGTTTAAAATCGAGTTCGCCAAAATACTTGGGATAAAAATTTTTAAACGTGTGATATCCTTCCGGGCAACTAAAAATGACCTGTTTGGCGCCCGAGGAACGGATCAGATCCAGATTCAATCGAGCCAGTTGCTTGAATTTCTCCTCGTTTCCGTTCCAGAGCGCATCGTGGCCGCAACATCTTTCATTATTGCTGACCACCGGTTCCACCCCACCGGCGTTGAGGACCTTCAGCACGTTCTGAGCACCCGTGATCGATCCTGCATCGATATCCCGGAAAATAACGTCAAAATAGGGTCTGCATCCCACGAAATAAAAAACGTCACCGGTCTCTTTTGTTTTCCCATCTTCGATCCAGAACATGCGATTTTGTTGAACATCCCTGGTCTGGATGGACATAATGGTTTGAAGCATTCCATTGTGGGCCGGGACGCCGTCGAATCCCATGGAATGGGCTTGATCGCGCATCAAGCGGATAAATTCAGGAAAATTAATGTCTGCCGGGCAGCGGACGCTGCACTGTGCGCAGGTCAGGCAGTTCCAAATGGTATGGTCTGAAAGCTCCTCAAGATCATAAAGAGAGCGCTCTATAATCTGCCTGGGTGAAAATTCCGGGAAAAACCTGGAAACCGGGCAGCTTCCGGTGCATACCCCGCAGTCAAGGCAGTAATAGGTCTTTGTGGTGTTTATCAAATCGGCGATTGCAGTCATATCAATGCCTCAATTTTTCTGAGCCGTTATCAGGCCGCCTGTTTCAAGGAGGACGGTCCCAGGGATTTTATCTGCTCGGTAAATCCTCTGGCAATCTCAGCAAAACGTCCGCCTTCTGCCGAAGAAACCCATTCAAGACGCAACCTTGCCAGGTCAATACCGAGTATCCTGACCAGCTCCTGCGTCATTTTAAACATCTTTTCAGCCTTTACATTACCATCCAGGTAATGACAGTCGCCCATGTGTCATCCGGCAACCAGTATGCCGTCGGCACCCAAATTAAAGGCCTCAAGAATAAAATTAGGGTTTACCCGACCGGAACACAATACCCGGATAATCCTCATATTGGGTGGATATTGAAGACGGCTGACCCCTGCCAGGTCAGCGGCCGAATATGCACACCAGTTACACGCAAACGCAATGATCTTTGGATTAAATTCTTTATCCATAAAATAAATCCTTTTTCAATTAAATGCTGCTTTCACCATGGTCAGCACTTCCTGGTCATCAAAGTGGAATACATCGGCCGCACCTGTGGGACAAGCTACGGCACATGAGCCGCAACCTGTGCAAATCGCCGGGTTTACTTCACAAATGCCGCGGTCTTCCAAAAAATTGATGGCCTGATACGGGCAGACCGCCATGCATTTCTGACAGCCCCTGCAAAACTGTGCATTAATGCTGGAAACGATAGCATTGCCAAGGACCTTCTTTTGGGACAGAAGTGTACCCGCGCGTGAAGCTGCCCCCAGACCCTGAGCGATGGCCTCGTCAACTGGTTTTGGCGAATGGGCCAGACCACAGACAAACATCCCTTTTGTGGCAAAGTCTATGGGCTGGAGTTTGACATGGGCTTCCACAAAAAAACCGTCTTCATTAACCGGCACCTTGAACAGTGAGGCAACGGGATTTTCCCGAGGCGGCACAATCGGGGTAGCAAGAACCAGCAGGTCCGGCCTTATCTCAACTTCACGTTGCAGCACATAGCTGGTACACCTGACATTAAGATTGTTTTGATTTTTTGAAACAGCTAATTCTTTGTCGAAGTCATAATGAATAAAGGCAATGCCTTTGGCCCGGGCCTCACGATACAGATCCTCACGCAGTCCATAGGTGCGCATATCCCTGTAAATAATAAACACATCCATTTCAGGCTTTAACTGTTTTAATTTAAGTGCATTTTTTACGGAATGCGTACAACACACTTTGGAGCAATACGGTCTTTCTTTGATCCGTGAGCCCACACACTGGATAAAGGCGGCGGTATGGATCTCATTTAACGATAGATTATCATCAATAAATTTGCGATCCAGCTCCAGACCGGTTAAAACCCGTGGATCTTCACCATAAAGATATTGATCCGGTTTGAACTCTTGAGCGCCCGTGGCAATGATCGCCACACCGTGTTCTATGACCTGCTCTTTGCCCGCTGTTTCAACCGTTGTTTGAAAATTACCCACAAAACCACTCACCTCTTTTATCTGGGTGTTGGTCAGTATGTTGATGTTTTTGTCAGATTCCGCCTCCTTAATAAGTCCGGCCAGCTTTTTCTGAACATCTTCGCCCTGCCAGGTTTCATAAAGATTTAGGGCCTGTCCCCCAAGGACATCGCTTTTTTCGATCAGATGTGTGACATATCCCTGCTGTGCCAAATTATTGGCAGCGGTAATACCGGCAAGGCCTCCGCCTATGACCAGAGCGGACTGGTTCATTTCTATTTCCGGGTCGGATAGCGGTTGCAGCAGGCCCACTTTGGCTACGGCCATGCGTACAAGGTCTTTGGCTTTTTCCGTGGCTGCCGCTCTTTCGCTACTGTGCACCCAGGAACATTGATTGCGGATGTTGGCCATTTCAAAAAGGTATTTGTTTATGCCCGCATTGAGCACCGTTTCTTGAAAAAGGGGTTCGTGAGTACGCGGCGTGCATGCGGCCACCACAACGCGATTCAAATTTTGCTCTTTAATCACCTGGGTGATTTGTTCCTGGGTGTCCTGGCTGCAGCTAAAAAGATTATCCTCTGCAAAAACCACGCTGGGCAAGGTTTTGGCATATTCAACCACATCCGGAACGTCTAAGAAACCGCCGATATTGGTCCCGCAATTACATACAAAGACTCCGATACGTGGAGGATCTCCCTTTACATCAAATTCTTCGGGGGTTTCTTTTGTCTGTGTCATGGATCCCCGTGACTCCGCTAGTAGAGCTTCAATCTCCGCTGCAGAAGCGCTTGATTCAATAACCGATTGGGGGATGTCCTTAGGACTTTCGAATGTGCCGCAAACAAATATTCCCGGTTTTGTGGTCCGGACAGGGTTAAAGCTGCTTGTTAAGGCATGCTGATATTGATCCATCTCAACACCGAGTTTTTGGGCCAGGTCCAACGCTTTATGTGACACCGCGAAACCCACGGAAAGGACCACCATGTCAAACTCTTCTTCAACCCTCATGCCGGCTTTATCCGTATAACCGATGCGAAGATTCCCCGTGTCGGACGGAAGGATTGTGCTGATTTTTGATTTCAAAAAACGTACGCCCGCTTCTTGAGCCCGATTGTAGTAACGCTCAAAATCTTTACCGTGGGTTCGGACATCAATATAAAATATGGCGGTATCCAGTTTCCCCTTTTGGTGCTCTTTGGCTATTATTGCCTCTTTGATGGCATAGGTGCAGCAGACCCCCGAACAGTACGGCTGTGATCCGGGGTGCATGTCCCTTGAGCCCACGCATTGAATCCAGGCGATTTTTTCCGGCTCTTTATGATCAGAAGGCCTTACCAAATGCCCGCCGAAAGGTCCGGTAGCAGCAAGTATCCGTTCAAATTCGAGGCTGGTTACAATGTTGGGTGATTTTTTATACCCATAAGTATCGTAAAGACCAGGATCATACACCGCACATCCGGGGGCTATCAGCACCGCACCTGCGTTGATGGTTAATTCCTTGGGTTGGTCTTCAAAATTAATAGCGCCAGCGGGACAGAATTTCTCACATGCTTTGCATTTACCATTTTTAAAATAGATGCAATTTTTATCAATGGCGTATTTTAAAGGGACTGCCTGTTCGTATTTAACATAGATTGACTTGCGTTTGGATAGGCCAGCGTCGAATTCGTTTATCACCTTTTTGGGACACTTTTCAGCACATATGCCACAGGCAATACATTTATCCATGTCAACATACCGGGGGTGTTGCAAGACCTTGATTTCAAAGTTTCCTTCCTCTCCGGAAATGTTCTGCACTTCTGACAAGGTTAGTAACTCAATGTTAAGATGCCGGCCGACCTCGACCAGTTTGGGTGAAATAATTCACATGGAGCAGTCATTGGTGGGAAAGGTCTTGTCCAGTTGAGCCATGATCCCGCCTATGGAGGAGGACCTTTCCACAAAATATACATAAAAACCGGAATCGGCCAGATCCAGAGCCGCCTGCATCCCGGCGATTCCGCCGCCAACCACCATCACCGCACCTGTTTTTTTATTCGGCATTTTCTACTCCTGAGTCAAAAAAAGATTTAACACCACTGATATCGAGTTGATTTATGCTGATCCCCAGAGTCTTTTCTTCGATGCCCATGCACAGCCCGAGCAGTTGCGGGTAAAGAACAGAGCCAGATTTACGGCAGAAGAGAAGAGAAATGACTTCTGGTCCGCATTGCGCATGGGATATCTGCAGCAATTAAATTCGCGAATATCCTTCAGTTGCACACCCACCTGCCGTAATACAGCTCTGGCGGATGCATCATACTGATCGACCCGGGCAGGTATATTACACCCTAAAAACAATGCATATTTCATGTGAATATCTTTTATCCCTTGATAGTATATGAATTTCCTTCTTAATTTTTGAGCGTTCAGCTGATTTAATCGGCACATGGCTCATGCCGCTTCCAAATCAGAGGAATTTTCTTCGGGAGCCTTCCGGACGTTATTTGCGGCAATATTTTTTAACTGAAGGAAGATATCCGTTATCTGTACATTCTGGGGACAATTTTCCTGGCATTGATAACAGGTTACACAATCCCAAAGCATCCTGGGTCCGGAAGCCATTTCTACCAGTCCCAAACCCAGACAGTTCATGATCTGATGGGGTAGCAAACCCAGGGTTTGCAGCGGATTCTCATACTCGGCCACCACCGGGCAAACGGTCGTACAGGTCTGACAGCCAAAACAGTATGAGAAAGTGCTGATGCTGGGTCATCCTCTGCATACAGACCGGCATAAATAAGCATATGCACCAACCAGCGGAGAAAATTTTCTTTGAGAATCCTTGTCTGCAAAACTACATCAAGGATAAAGACCTTGATAAGGGTTAGAATCTTTCCGCTGAAAACAACTCCCAAGATCCCTTTGACAGCCGCTGAGATCCTGCCTGATGTTGGGACATTCCGGGCCACAGGGCCGATTTTGCGTGAAAACCAGGTAAAAATTTTATACATCAGGCCGAGGGCAAAAATTATAAGAGAGGCATAAAGAAACGCCGTAAACACCATAAAAAACTCCTTGATTTTAGTTGTTTTTAAAAAATGGTCAATTTATCAAATGTAACCACCCATTAAAACCACGGACTATCATCATAAATCAAGCATTTTTATCACCACGCAAATTCATACT
Organism: uncultured Desulfobacteraceae bacterium; assembly: GCA_964492995.1. Classification (GTDB taxonomy): domain Bacteria; phylum Desulfobacterota; class Desulfobacteria; order Desulfobacterales; family UBA11574; genus S5133MH16. The sequence goes on from CAZBOB010000020.1 coordinate 25,982, forward strand.
CCGGCATGATAGTTCACGAACACTTATCGAATAGTGCCGCAATGTCAGGGCCCAATGATTTGATCTTTTCGGTAAACGTTGTACTGACCTTTATTCGAGTTAGAAACTGATCTTGATTCCTGTCGCTATAAGATTAAAACAACCTTTTTTCTTTTATTTATCCCCCCATTACTTTCCTGATTTTTACGAAAAGTTAATTTAATAGTTCACTAGTCCCCTGTCATAAAAAATTTAGTCTTTTCTCACTCTATTGTTTATTTTTTTTCAACTTTAGTTTTGATATATTTAAACAAAGAGGTACCTCCAACATTTTCAGTTGTATTGGATTTCATGATATTACTTGGGGTGTAGACCCCACCGAACTGTGGATACCTGGGATCACCTTCCAGGCCACGGATATGGCCAAAACCACCTGCTGAACCCAGAACACCCTGCATGATGAACCATGTGGGTTTGAGAGTCATTTCCACTTCACCCCAGGGAGACTTGAGTTTAATTTTATCATCTTCGGCTATTCCAAATTTCCGGGCATCAAGCGTATTTATCCATAGGGGATTTGTACCGCGTATTTTCATAAGTTGATAGTTACTGAAAGTGGAAGAGTGTTCGTGTTCAAACACACGGAAGTTTCCGAAAATAAATGGATACTCGTTGTTCGGCTGCAGTTCCTTTTCAGGCTCCTTATAATCGGGCAAAGCATCTACCCCCTTTTCGGTGCGGCGGCATCGGATATAACCCTTTATGGTATGAGCTATATCTTTGGCTTGACCCACACCACCTATCTTGCCGATCTGGTAAAAATCATTCCCGGCATGATCGTACAAAAGCCCCTCATAATGATCGGTCTGGTTATGCTGCTTTGCGGCTTTTTTTACAAGCTGGCTCCCAAAGGGGAAAACATCAGTTTTGATGACCTTAAGGGGCTATACAAATGTTCGCCGCTGCTGGCTTTCACCCTGGCTGTCGGTGCCTTCGGCATGGCCGGTATCCCTCCCACCATAGGGTTTACCGGTAAGCTTTTCCTGTTTACCGCTGCAATTGAAAAGGACATGTACGCACTGGTCATTCTGGCGGTCATCAATACCGGTATTGCCGTCTTTTACTATTTGAAGATGGTCAGGGCGGCGTATACCAGCATAGAATCCCAAATGCCGAGAATCAGCCTGAGGTTTTCCACATACCTTCTCGGAATCTTTTTCATAGTGATCATCCTTTATTTTGGAACCTTTCCTCAAGGATTTATCGATTTTGCCCAGGAGGCGGTTGCCGCAGTCATATAGTTTGGAAAAGAACCGCTTCCTGCATTCCTGAATCGAATGCAGCATCTTGGCACGCCGGTCCAAAACCCATTGTCTTATTATTCAAGCATTCCAATTGAGCGAACCCCCTAAATTTTGATTGAGTTGCAATCATAGGAGTTCCAAACCATGCACAGAAAAATGTGCATCGATACACATTTTTCTGTGCATTTTTTATTTGTTTATCCTTCCTCCGATTTTCCATCCCATCCAATTCGCGCGTTTTGAAATATGTGTTCATTTTATTATGATCCTCTGAAATTCTAGTTAAATAAAGGTGTTGTACGAACTTCAAAATGAGAAAGCTCTCCTCAAATTCTGCTTGTTGCAAGAGAAAAATCTTTTTGGCACAGGTGTTGCGCAGGAATTTCTTTAACCCGGATTTTTCACGAAGAATTTGTTTTTAAAATCTAAACATCAGAATGTTTATTGAAAATAAAGGTATTTTTTAGACTTATATTTTTAACTCGGACATGGAATGATGGAATATTGGAATGATGATTAAAAGAAGATGACAGTCCTCTATTTAATTCCTGTCAAGAGGAATTTTACAATAACCCAACTTTCCATTTTCCCAGAACCCAATATTCCAGTGTTCCAATATTCCAAAATTCCAATTGTGAGCGAAGCGAACTAACTTACGCTTCAATCTCTTCTCCCGCACCAGGCTAATAGCTGATTGAAATTATATAGATTTAAAGATGTCATTTTTCAATCTTGGTTCACTTTTGCACATTTTTTAGTGCAGAGATGCATATTTTTATCTACCCCTAAACAAATACTTTGCTTCACCTGACAGGGAAAACCTCACGGCCTCGCTGCCGGTGAGCTTCATGGTGATAAAGGGGGTCATTATGGGCGTTATGATGCAGGGTTTTTACTGGGACTGTCACAAAGAGGAAAACCTCATCGAAAAATGGAACGACTCGGTTGGGGCGATCAGCCGGGTCTGATATTTGTTCTAAACAATCGGGGCGATGGCTGGCAGGGTTGCGGGGTGCAAACCAATCAAAGTAACACACTTTACAATCCCATAGCTTGGCGAGGACACGCGAATATGGATACCCCGTTAAACAGTCGCAGCGCCCGCGATGGTCGGGCACAGTTTTGGGCGCCGCCGCGTGGTTATACCGTATATGTGCCCAAATAAAAATGAAAGGAAGTGGTATCGTATAAAAAGTACATTTAGCCAGCGAAGGAGCGTGTTGATATTTTAAAAAAAACAAAAAAAGGAGGCCATTGCTATGAGTGATTTTATAGAAAAACAAGGAATGGGGTGGCTCCCGGATTATCCTGATTATCGGGATTACACGATCGACCATAAAAACATAAAACCCATGGCCAAAAAATTAGGCGTGGCAAATTCTTTAAAGGGAAGCATTCCCGAATCAAAAGATCTCAGGAAATGGTGTTCACCGATTGAAAATCAATTTTCAATTGGATCATGTACTGCAAATGCCGGCGTTGGAATTATTGAATATTTCGAGCGAAGGGCTTTTGGCAAACACATCGATGCATCGAGACTCTTTCTTTACAAGGCGACAAGAAATCTTCTCCATTGGACTGGAGATACAGGAGCATTCCTTCGAACGACAATGGGGGCTATGGTACTCTTCGGGGTTCCTCCTGAAGAATATTGGCCCTATATAATTGCCGATTTCGATAAAGAACCTTCTGCGTTTTGTTATGCTTTTGCCCAAAATTATCAAACCATCAAATACTTCCGGCTTGATCCTCCTGTTACAAAAAAAGATGTACTTTTGAAAAGAATCAAAACACTCATTGCGTATGGCTTACCCTCCATGTTTGGGTTTACCGTGTACAACTCTATTGGACAAGCCGGCAATGATGGTAAAATTCCATATCCATGCCCGGGAGAAAAAATCGCAGGTGGCCACGCTGTTGTAGCGGTTGGATATAATAACAAGATGAAGATTAATAATACTATCTGTGGAAAGGGAACTACCGGAGCATTACTTATCCGAAATTCCTGGGGTACAGGATGGGGTGATAATGGTTATGGATGGTTGCCGTATGATTATGTTCTGGATGGTTTGGCAATTGATTGGTGGACTCTATTGAAGAGCGAATGGGTTGATACGGGACAATTCAAGCTTTAAGTACGAAACAAAAAAGGTTTGAGTGAGGAAATGGAGTCGGATCTTATATTTCTTCTTGATAATTAAGATGCGGCTCTCTGGGGTTTTTTCATTTCCTCTTCGCACTCATACTAATTTCGGCTTCAATTGAATCTTCCGTACCAGGTTAACGGCTGATTGAAAACATTTAGACTTTAAGATGTCATTTTTCAACCCAAGCTTGCGAATTTACATTCTTATGGGCAAGGATGCACAAATTTTTGTGCATTAATAGAAACTGAACTTCACTTATCAGAACCAAAATTGAGTGATTCAAATTGTGGCGCTATATTAAAAAGATAATGAAGATAAAAATTTTCTGTCTTTAGACAGAGAGGTAAGGTTGGGGGGATATAATAAAATCATTTTTTTATATCCCATAGGAACTTCATTATTACAAATAATTGAAAATTAAGGGGGATAATAGCTATGTCTCAAACAAATCAACTACTCAGTGATCCGGAAATCGAAAATTTCATCAACACACATCAAGGAGCAGCTGATCGGATCGAGAAGGCTGCTAGAGCGTTAGTGGGAAAGAATGACGCTTTAAAATCTCTCAAAAAGCTTTTGCCGGCTCTAAGCGAAAATAAAATCCATGTTTTCTTTAGCTATAAGAAAAAAGATGAAAACGCTGCAAACGCAATTGTTCACGTGTTAAGGCATAAATCAGTAAAGAAGCTACTAACTATTACCTATCAAGCGGAGTTCACTGAAGAAATAGTAGGACAACATTGGCGTAGTAAAATCAGAGACGCAGTCCATCGTGCAAACTGGTTTATACTGCTATTTCCAGATCCATCTGATGACTGGGACTGGTGTCTTTTTGAAACAGGCCTGTTTGAGGCTCAACTTACCTCGGCTGATCGACTTATATGCCTACACCATCCCGACATTAAGATCCCAGATCCAATAAAAGATTATCATGCCGTTTCTGCAACCATTCCAGAGGTCGAAAAATTTCTGGGGATGGTATTTTTAAAAGATAATCCGGTCTATGGCATGGAAGCACTATACAAAGACATGCTTCAAGAAGAGATTTCAATGATAGCAGAGGAAATCGTCGATGCTATCCGGCCTCTTCAAAGATCTCTTGTGCGTAAAACCTATGAGCCGTGGATAGGGCTCAAGATCAACAACCAAGCCGACATTCAGAACAAAGATGATTTCGACCAAGTATTCTTAATCGAAGCTAACGAGGAAGCCCTAAGTTTGTTTGACTTTGAGCAAAAGCCACTAACCTTTGGTAAGCTCAGGTCTGGTTTGCCTAAAGACAAGGGAGACGACCGCTGGCGGGAAGAACTTTTTCACGTCATAAAGAAAATTGCCGAAGGTCGGAAATTTAGCCCAATCCAAGCGGTTTTCCAAACCAATGACAACAGACAGTTTCGACCTGTTGCTTGCGCTGTTGATAGAGTAGGTTCAAAAAAAGGCCCAATTTCAACATTTCATATCACCTTTACTGAAGATGTCGTTAATGTTGATGTCTCTTCGACACCGAAAGACATATCGGTGCTTGCCTCTTTCCTACGCTTCGCATACCGGTTTCGTTGGGAGATCCTTGAGAAATTCGGGACTGCTCGCATATCCAAAGATGATGTTGAACGATTGTATAATACCATGGAACGTATTCGGGCAGATGCAAGATCCCGCGGCATAGCAGGAATTGACTCTCTGTTGGCATTTTTCCCGCCTGAAAAGGCTAGACGTATTAACAATATGTATAGTGACTGGAATAAGGTTTCGAACCCTAAGAAAAATGGTGAGCTCGATATCGCAATTAAAAACGAAGAAACGGACAAAATTCCAGAAATACTTGCCAAATTCATTCCTCAGAGTCAAGAATTTCTCGAGATGGCGGCGAATCGTTTTTCTGAACTTGTAAAAACGTAAGCTGTGATGGAGAAATTAGGAGTTATGCGGATATGCGGGTCGTATAGCAACACCGAACAGATCAATACCGTCTCCGTTGGTCGCGGCTGCGCGAAATCTATGGGATAGGCACCATTGTTCCGATGGAGTAATATTGGATTTTTTAACAATTTTTTTCAAAAGAAGATATGTATAAGCGAGGGATCTTGGGAGAAAGGAGGGAGCATGGACGAATCGGAATATTTAAAGACGCGCATTGATGACCAGATAAGCTGGTACGACAAAAAGAGCCAGTATCACCAGACTTGGTATAAAGCGTTGCGGATTGTGGAGATAATCTCGGCTGCATCCATCCCTTTTTTGGCTGGATACATAAAAGATAATGAGCCTCACTTCCAGACTGCTGTGGGCTTCCTCGGTCTTCTGATTGCGGTAATCACCGCAGTCGTTAGCCTATGCCAGTTTCAAGAGAACTGGGTCGAATATCGAACCACGTGCGAGACTCTTAAACACGAAAAATTCCTCTTCCAGACCAAAACAGATCCCTACAATATTGACATGCCGTTTCCACTCCTTGTGCAGCGTGTCGAATCAATGATTTCTAAGGAAAATACAGCCTGGTCACAATACGTACGGTCACAGAAAAAGGAGGCGAAAGATGGCTAAAAAGGGGTTCATAACTTATGACAATGACAAGCATTGCAAAAATCTTCTCGTCGCATGAGATGCGAACAAGAAATTCAATTTTTCATTTTTTATGACGCATCAGTGGATGTCTCCGCTTATGAAAATAATATATATCTTTCATGAAATTTGATTTCAGTTTCCACAAATCGGGCTTGCATCTCATCTTGTGCCAATTAGGAATTATATAGGAGAGAAATCATGTAGGATGTCCTTAAGAAAGCTCGGAAGTATTGGATGAGTGTTGGAACGAACGGATTGGCCATTAAAGAGCCATAGAGATTGAGGTGAAGCGCAATCAGATATAGGAAAATTATTTTTTTTATGAATTATAAAGATGGAGGTTGAAAATGGAAAAATCTGAAAATTCGGTATCGATTACTGACAACAAGTTTCGGCTTTGTGTCCAAAGCTGCTACTTTAGCAGAAGCCAAGACAGTGATGGATGCCATTTCCAGAACCATAAAGTGTGAGGATGTCTTTGTAACCGAAAGCGGCAAGTCCGACGAGCCAGTCCTCGGATGGATAACCAACAAAGCGATTGCACGGTACGCCAAGGTGTAACCCGCATGGCTGGAATTAGTTGAATGCTCATACACGTCTCCTTTTTTCTACTATCATTGTTTAGAGAAAGCGCTTAACTAAAACTTTTTAGGTTAACATTTTGTCCAAATTGGATTGAAACATTAAAATTACAGTTGTTTTTTCTCGATCATTCATAAGAACCCAAATCTCAACAAGGAGTTATTAAAATGAGACGATCTGAACCGCACATAACTCGGTTAATGCAGCATGGACTCATCTCCCAAGGCTATACGCTTCAAAAGTTTGGAGCAGATGGTGACTGGGGAGATGAAACCCAACGAGCTTATGACGCCTACACAGCTCGTTTTGAAGTTCCCGAGATTCCAAACATCATAAATGCTGTTGTAGATTTATCTCACCACAATCGTGTAGAAGACTTTAATGCAGTTAAAGCCAACGGGATTGTTGGGGTAATACATAAGGTCACACAAGGTTTTCGTTACACTGATCCGAAGTATCAAAGCCGGCGCACCAAAGCACTTGATGCGGGTTTATTATGGGGAGCATATCATTTCGCTGTTGGTGGTGATGGAGTTGCTCAAGCAGAGTACTTCCTGTCGATTGTCAAACCTGGACCGAAGGATTTGCTTGTGCTTGATCTTGAAAATAACCCAAGTGGCAGCAGCATGACGATAGATGATGCTGAAGAGTTTGTGGAACATATTTATAGTTCGCTTGGACGGTGGCCTGGTCTATATTCAGGTCACTATATTAAAGAGAAACTCAGAAATAATACGGAAACAATTCTATCTAACTGCTGGCTGTGGCTTGCCCAGTATGGAGAAAATGCTAAGGTTCCTTCTGCCTGGTCAACATGGACGATGTGGCAGTACACCGATGGGGCGATTGGCCCAGAACCGCACGTCGTTGATGGTATTGGACATTGCGATAGAGACAAGTTTAATGGAAACTTAGATGCTTTAAAAAATCTGTGGATGCGTTCTAAATGGTGATTGATCAATAGAAGCACGGTTTAAAAGCTATAAGCAACTGTTTTGGAACTCATATCCATAAGAATTAATAAGGCAATGTGGCCTGACCCAAGTTAACGATTGTTAAAAACGCCGTAACCAGCCAATCAACATGGACTAAAAAAAAGCGTTCGTATCCTTATCAGCTGAGCATTATACATATAATGAAAGGAGGACAGAGATATGGAATTTTTTGTTTTTAGACTCAATAAATTGAAAATTCTGAACAATCGGGAGTGGGGTCCCGGGGAGCTGAAATTGCTCAGTTTCGTTACAGGACAAGACGTAAACCTTCCAGTTCTGGATGACCTTCAGCGAACAACAGATGAGGAACGTAAAAAAAAATTAATTCAAGCAGCTGCTCAATCGGTTCTGAGTTCAAAAGTTCTGATGCAGCTTGACAATGTGAAAGATGGGCACTTGATGACATTTGGTGATACAGGCTACGCGCTTTATACTGCGAACAAAATTCCAGTTTCGTTCAATTGGTCTCTGATGCTATTTGAAATTGATGAGGATATTAACAATTTTGGAAGGAAGGTCGATGGTGTAATTAGCGCTCCTGAATTTGATGGGTTCGTCGCTAACGTTCTGATTCTGGCAAGCGCTGCGGCAAACCCGGCGGCGGCAGCAGGAGTTGCAATCGCAAAATACGTTTTTGGGTCAGTTGCAGACACAATGATCGAAAACAAGGATGACCAAACCGGTCTGGCTTATCAGTCCTTTAATATGTTCGAACATTACCCCCATGGAGAACGAAAACGTGATGATGTACCAGACCTAAGCAATAATATTCGAATCGACTATTCTATTTTCGGAACTCATTATTAGGCTAAAGTGTCTGTTTATCAGCCCGTTAGTGCAATACATGAAGGAGGATATCATGGATACGGAATTCCATTATTACATGACAGGAATAATTGCAAAAGCAGCAGGTTTCAGTGATGATGAAGCCAAAACTATTGCAACGGCTTCAGAATATGTTGATGAAAATGATGTATGTTTAAAAATAGAAAAGAAGTCAGGCGGTAAAGCATATGAAAACTATATTTCACAGACGATGAACATACTGAAACCCAAAAGAAAATTGATGAGGATATACCCTGTTTTTCACTTTGTGCCTGGAGAGCCTATGGATGAAAGGGCATCCCGATGCGATGGCAAAATGCATTTATTAAACACAACCCCTGATAATGAAATGGCCAATAAGATGCTTGACTTGTCTTTCAAGGCTTCTGAAGATACGAGGCTCTACCGTATAGGGATCGCAACGCATGCATATGCCGACACATGGGCTCATCAGAATTTCGTTGGCTGGTATGACTTTTTTAATGATATAAATCTGGATGTAAAGCCCGATATCGGGCATGCCAACGCCGAGCATCATCCAGATTGGCCCGCCCATCGGTGGGAAGATGCGCGCCTTGTTAATGATGGAATTGACAATACAGAACGTTTCCTTGATGCTGCTAAAAAAATTTACGGGAAATATCAAAATTATAATAAGCAAATGAACAGAAAAGCTAAGACCGGATGGAAAACATTATGCAGTCAATTGATCAATGCCATGGGGGAGTCATTTTCCGGAAGTTACAACTATGGACGTGAAGATCGCATAAACCGTTACAGGGAACTGGCGCCGCGGCTGGGTGACTTTGATGAGTCGGAATGGTTTAAAGATGCCATAGACATAGAAGTACGGGGGTTAAAAGACTCTGACAGCGGAGTGCTCTCAATGTTCACCATGCTGCGTGACAAGCTTTATTGGAAAGAGGGGGTGAACAAAGAAAAGACGCACTGGTACAGGTTTCAAGAGGCGGTTAAAGAACATCAGGCAAAGGCAATGGAAGATCTCGACAAACTGTTTGCCAAAATGGGAATTAACCTTCACCACGTATAAATCAGCATCGGCTAGTAGGAGCAGACTCAGAATCCCCTTTTAAAAACCGAGAGAAAAAATGAATTTACCAAAAATTAACGATACAATAAACACACAAGAAGCATTAGAATTGTGCCGATATTTCGGTCTCGATTATCTGGTTGAACGTATTGAATCCGATCCGGAGGGCTATAAGGATTGGGAATTCGACGGATGTTCGGGCTTGCCGGATGAATTAATGGGTTTGTTCACCGGCTGTAATTGGGAAGATATCACCTATAGATGCTGTTTGCCGCATGACCTTTGCTACGGTTATGGTGAACTTGGGAATAAAATTGAGAGAAAACGAGTCGATACAAAATTTTACAGCGATCTGGCGACCAAAGCAGGTATGAATGAATGGGCCGCATCTGCTTTTCTTGCAGCGGTTCGGATAGGTGGACCGGAAATATTCGGACTGTCATTTTCATGGGGATTCGCCCATAAATAAAAATCGGCGAAGCTTGCTCTTGGGAAGGACCGCTTTGCGGTCGGTATCAAATTAGTATTCTGCTTTCTTATACCACAAAGAGCAGACGTTACCTCATAAACATGGTTAAATTCAATATGCAAAGGAGGTGATAGCAGAGGATAGGTAAATAATGAATCAGTTGTTTGGGCTCTCTTCATGGGCGAAGAGACGGGCAATTGTCACAACAATGAATAAATACTATTTGGAGGTCAAAAATAAACAGTCTGTTGTCCAAATCACTTTTCGCTGGCTCTGAAACGTTTTTTGATAAATCTAAGGCTTGCTCCAGGCGATTCCAAAACTCGCCCTGTGGGCTCAACCAGTTGAAATCGCTTTTCTTTCACTTCGCAAAGATTTATGAATTAAAAACGTTTCAATGAACGCTCAAAGAGATTTTCGTTTGGGCAACAGCCTGTCAGGCGATGACCCAGAATATGATGACCCACAAAAACAGACTGATAATACCGCCAATAACGGCACCTTTGAAGAAAAACATTGAGTCATTATGAAGGTCTTTTTCCACAACGTTATGGATCTTTTTAAAGATTTGGACAGAGTTACTTGCTTGCATTTTGTAGTGAACCTCCCTTTTTTTATTAATTTAGCAAAACCTGTGCCAGGGGTCTTTTATGGGTCATTCTGTTTTAAATACTATTTATTTTTAATAAGTTAGGCAGATCACTCCAATTTTCTTCCATACATCCCAAGTGGGTAAATATTGCCAAAACAACTGAAGCATGCGGCAAAAAATTGACAGGTTGAAATGGTGTGACCACCAGATAATAAAACTCGCACGATTAGCCCGAAAATTTTCATGAAATATTCGGCTTAAACCTATTGCAGCGTAAGAACAATATAACCTGCGCCTGAGTGCAGACGGGCTAAAAACCGCGCCCGCTGGTCAGGCGCGCCGTTCGCGCCCGTTTACCTATTATTAGAAAGGGATTTAGTTCATTTTTATATAGTAAAAACAATAAGATATGGCTCCAACAAATTTACTTTTGGTCGATGATGAACAGTCGTTCGTTGAAATTATTAGCCAACGCTTACGCAGAAGGGGATTCATTGTAGCGTATGCATTTAGTGGGCAAGAGGCACTCAATCGACTTGAAGCGGACGACAGCATTGATGTGGTTATTCTTGATATTAAAATGCCGGGGATGGACGGAATTGAAACCATCCGGATGATCAAAAAAAAGCGCCCCCTTGTGAAAATCATTATGCTCACCGGCCATGCTACGGTTAATTCCGCCATTGAAGCCATGAAATTGGGCGCCTTCGATTACCTAATCAAGCCATGTGATCTGGATGAACTTGTTTTCAAAGTTAAAAAAGCAGCGAACAGAAAAAGAATTGATGAAACTAAAATCCTCGAAGCACGGATGAAACCTTACACCTCCAAGCGCGACAAGGACAAAATTATATCCAAGATTCTGGATTCTTAAAAAAGTTTCAAGGGGATATCTTTTTGATTTGAAAAGGAAATCATAGTGAAGAATAACACAACTATCCGTTATGTGGAATGCGTCCGGATTGGGGCATAATCTTTTGTTATCTTGCTATATAACGCCCGTAAAATTGTAAGTTTCTATTTTATCCGATATATGATAGAGCCCTGTTTTGCCACGTAACGCCTGTATGGATGCTCCCGGTGTCCTTCATCATATTATCGTAAGAGATATGGAGCGAAGAAAAATATTTAATGACAAAAATCGTAATGGAACATCAACATGCCAACGGAATCAGTTGATACCATAATTATCGGAGGCGGCCTCAGCGGTATCTATGCCGCCTACCTGCTGTCCCAAAGAAATAAATCTTTTGTGGTTCTCGAAGCCCGTGAGCGTATCGGCGGCAGGATTTTAAGCCCTGAACATCAAGGGTTTTTCTCCGATCTCGGCCCCTCCTGGTATTGGCCCGCGATTCACCCGAAAATGACGCACCTTATTCAAGCCCTGGGTCTCAAGGGTTATCGCCAGTTTGAAGAGGGTATGGGCCGTTTTCAAAATCCCATTGGAGCCGTCCAGACCGTCAGCGGTTACCCCATGGAACCCCTCTGCTGGCGGCTTTCAGGCGGCATGATGGCTCTGATCACAAAGCTCTGTGAGGATATTTCTGAAAGCGCCATCAGACTCAATCACCCGGTCTGTAAGATCGAAAAAAAGTTCGCCGGCGCTCTGGTCAGCGTCGGCGAACTGGAGAAAGAGCCCTGGACCCGGTTCAGTACCAAAAAGGTAATCCTTGCCCTGCCGCCGCGCCTTGCCGCCGCCACCATTCTCTTTAACCCTGACCTGTCTCATAATTTGACCCAGGCGATGCTGAGAATCGGTACGTGGATGGCGGGTCAGGCGAAATTCTGCGCCCTTTACGAAGAACCTTTCTGGCGGCAAACGGGCCTCTCGGGCCAGGGTTTCAGCCAGCGCGGTCCGCTGGGCGAGATCCATGACGGATCCAACAACAGCCAGGGCCCTTACGGACTGACCGGCTTTGTTGGCATTCCGGCGGTTCAACGCAACCATCAACAACGCCTCACCGAGGCGATTCTTTCCCAACTTGCAATTATCTACGGCAAACCGGCGGCGCAGCCCACGGCCTTCTTCTACAAGGATTGGGCTCGCGAACCATTTACCGCCACCCGGTTCGACCAGCCGCCGATGTACGAACACCCCCTCTATCACCCCCCGGCAGGTCAAACCTCCATTTGGGACCGTACCATCCATTTTGCCGGTACGGAAACCGCCAACCAACACGGCGGTTATCTCGAAGGCGCCCTGACCGCAGCCGAACGGGCGGTAATGAACCACTAAGGGGGGGATATAGTAAACAGGATAGGGGACTATTGGATTATTGGTTTAATAAAAATATCGGATTTTGTGCCAGTTGGTGAAATCCAATGAACCAATGGATATCACGTACGTTCAACACGGACGTCCCCAAAGACCAATTTTTTTCCATACATTTCAAGTGGGTAAATATTGCCAAAACAACTGAAGCATGCGGCAAAAAATTGACAGGTTGAAATGATGTGACCGCCAGATATAACTCGCACGATTAGGAGCTGTGATATCAATGTAGGACCTTCAGGAAATACGCGGAAATCGATTCGAAAAATTGAAAGGAAAGAGAAAAGGTCAATATCGTATTCGAATAAATGATCAGTACCGCGATATAAAATAGTTGCACAAGAACACACTGGAGATGGGCCGGGCAAAGAATCAGTATTTTTACCCATCGAACTTTCGTATAAAAATCGATGTCAAAGCGAATTGTGAAATACTATTTGAAAATTAAGCCGCTATCATTTTTGATAAAATTAACTCACAATTCACGGTTTGACACCGATACGGGGGTAAAACTCATCTAATGGTGCATTTTTTGAGAAATCGATCCAATTGAGATTCCTGTTGGAGCGTCATTTCCCCAAATTGCACACCTAATTGCCTGGTTTTTAAGTGGCTGGATGAGGTTTTACCGGGTTCATGGGAAACCCAAACAGTTTTTAACGGTACATTCTTCAAATATGTAAAACAGATACTATCTCGGATAAATAATAAATCTAATTCAAATGGTTCATTTAATCCGCCATTTTTATCGATATAACGAAAGGCAAGCCCGTCTTTGCTGATATTTATGATTTGACAATATTTTTGAGTTGTACCAAGAGCATTCAATGGCCTGATCATAGCTATTGCACCGTTATTAATCTTAAATCGTTCAAGAGCATTCAATGGCCTGATCATAGCTATTGCACCGTTATTAATCTTAAATCGTTCAAGAGCATTCAATGGCCTGATCATAGCTATTGCACCGTTCTTAATCTTAAATCGTTCATGATTTCTGCGCTGCGCAATCTCTTTTTTGTTGGTCATCATAGAAGATCCTATTGTTGAAATGAGAATACGGTACGAGGTTGAGATATTAACATCCTCGCTATTCTACTTTCGATATTGATTTTATAACGGGCAATTGTTATTGCCACCGCTTGCAATTAGTGTGTTCTTGTCCTTTCCGCCATACATATTTCCTAGCGATGTAACTGTGTTGATCTCCAATAAGCCATTGTATGCCAAGTTATTTAGTGCAATTATTATTTCATTTTCACTGAAATTCTTATTTGACATTAAGTCCATGAATAATTCAACAACATCAATAAATTCTTTGTACAGCTGTTCATTCTCAGTCTTCCGGTATAGTTTACTATCAATAATGTGATGATATTTTATTACACAGATAATATCTGTGTCTAAGCCAAGATTTTGGGCAATTTCAGCTGATTTTTCTGAATGCCCCTTCGTGTCTCTTTTACGGTTCAGTTAAGTCAAGTGAAGAACATTGTTACAGGTTCCAAAGTCGTTCGGACACGCCAGGTGGTTTTGGGGGTCTTCTTTCCACTGCCCATCTACTATAAACTTGTACTCGTACTTTCCGGGAGGAAGCATCACGGCCTTTTTCCATATGCCGTTTTCATCCCTCTGCATGGGGTGCTTTTTCGGGCTCCAATTATTAAAGTCTCCCATCAGGATGACCTCTTTGGCATCTGATGAATTTAGTGAAAACGTTATTTTGCGATTCTTGATTTTCGGCTTTGATTTGTCTCTTGCCATATGGTACCTCCCTAAAAAAATATGGTTCATGTTTTATTTTTAAAATGGCAGGCTCTTTTGGCGGTAAAAGTTAATTCGTATTCAAGATTCTCCTCTTGTCTTTGGTTATGTTTCGACAAATCTTATTTATTACATATTTTATAGTACAACGGCCTATAGAATCAATCCCACAAACTACTTAATTTTAATAGGTAAAACTACCCATCCCGCCAAACTGGAAAAGTGCCTTAATTAAACGTCTCGGAAATTCTACAACTATATGAAATCAATAGTCTTTTAATGGCAACCTGTTTGTGCCATCGGAATGGAATACTGGAATACTGGAATGCTGGAATATTGGGGATAAAAGCGGAAAATAAACCATTTAAATTGTAAAAAAACTCCTTTCCTTCAACTTCGTTCAGGACAAGCTCACCCATCATTCCATCATTCCATTATTCCAATTGGGGCGAAGCCCCTAAGTTCGAAAACTTTGGCAAATCATAAATATTTGGTAACCCTTATATAGTGTTGTTGATATCGTCTTTCATAAAAATCCTGAAGCCCGGCGATTTCTAAACCCTAATCTATTGAGAACTTACAATTTTTCAAGCACCGAGTTTGGCGAAGATACAAGGCGGGTCTGAGGCATGAGGGGTTGATCGATTTATTGTAAGTTGTGTTCAAAAATGACTAAAATGTTAATTCTATAATTCCGTGCCCAATGGCATATCTTACCAGATCTGCGGTTTTTTTCATCTTAAGTTTTCTTAAAATGTTGGCACGATGATTTTCCACGGTTCGAACACTGATGAAAAGCAGATCGGCAATTTCTTTATTTAATTTTCCTTCAGCGATCAGCTTTAAAACTTCCTTTTCTCGTTTGGTCAGAGATTCCATGGAACGTTTTCCGTCGACTTTAAATATACTTGAGAGATCCTCCGCCAACTCTCCGGTAAGGAGATGTGTCACGTAAACATCACCTTTTCGTATGGTTTCTATGGCCGAAAAAAGCTCTATGTCAGAATCTTCCTTCACCAGATAGCCTTGAGCGCCCGCAGAAATGGCATGATAAAGATATTCCTTTTTCTTGTGCATGGTCAGTATCAATACTTTCAAATGCGGATGGTGTTTCCTGATTTCACGGGCAGCCTCAATGCCGCCTGTATCAGGCATTGAAATGTCGAGTATGACCAGATCCGGCTTCAAATCATTTAATCGTTCAAGGAGTTCTGAACCATCGTTGGCCTCTCCAACCACTTCCAGCCCGGGTTCTTCTTGGATCAGCCGTTTCATTCCCTGCCGAAAAATGACATGATCGTCAGCCAGTACAATGCGATAAGCTTGCATGATTGTTTCTCTCCATTTTTAAACCGGGATCTTCAAGGTGATTCTGGCGCCTTCCCCAGGACGGCTCCGGATGTCAAGGTTTGCGCCTATCATATTTGCACGTTCGTTCATGGCAGTCAAACCCATGCCTCTTTCAGCGATATTCCCGGTCATGGCTTCATTTACATCAAACCCTTTGCCGTTGTCTTCAATAAAAAAAACAACACTGCTGTTTTCTTTTTTCACAACAAAAGCAACATGGTCGGCAAGGGCGTGTTTGCCGATGTTGGTTAAGGCCTCCTGAAAAATCCTGTATAAGTTTGTTTGTATCTCCTGGGCAAACAGCCGATCAATGTCTATTATTTCAACCGATGTCTGAACAGAATGCTGTCTGCTAAAGTTTTCTATCAGCCATTCAAAGGCGGCCGAAAGTCCAAGGTCTTCCAAAATAGATGGGCTCAAGTCTCTGGAAAGACGCCGCACATTATCTATGATCCGGTCTATATACCGGCTGGTGTCATCACACTCTTCTTGCAGTGATGACTGACCCTGCGGTAATTTTCTTTGAATAGATCTGAGCCGGTGTTTCAAGAGCGCCAACGCCTGCCCCATCTCATCGTGCAGCCCTTTTGAAACTCTTTTGCGTTCCTGTTCTTGAGATTTAATGAGTTGGGATGATAGAAACCGAAGCCTTTTTTCGGATTCTTTGAGGGCATCTCTCCTTATTTTTAAGGATTCAGACATTTTATTAAAAGCCATTGCGAGTTGCCCGATTTCATCGTCTGTGTCGACAGGAACCTTATCAGCATGACCTCCCGATTCAAGGGATTTTACACCTTCCGTCAGCCTGTTAAGTGGTTTTGTAATTCCTTTTACCACGAAATAAGTAACCCCGGAACCCATCATTAAAAAGAGAATCCCCATTAGAATGCTTTTAAGCAAGAGATCAATCTGCTGTCTGCTCAGTATCTCTTTGTCCAGCGTTATTCTTACAAATCCCATGATAGGACCCCTTTTCCGGACCGGTCCTCGTTCAAAAAACAGAGACTCCTCTTTAAAATAACCTGAATCCGAAATTACCGGCGACCAGAATTCTAAAATACCGCCACCATCAATGTAAAAAGGCGATTTGTTCGCCTTGATTTTTTCAAGCGCCTTTTTGCTAAGCCCTCCATCTTTGTTAAATAATTTACTATCTCTGTTTACGCCATGCCTTTCCTGTCTATTTAATAATACCCCTTCCGAATTAAATATTGAAACTTCCAATACCCCTTCTTGTACAATAATACCTTCAACCGGGTCTTTAAGAAGTGCTTCGTTTTCTGAAAATACACCAATTCTGGAGTTATAGGCAAGGATTCCCGCAAGTAATTTTCCATTCTTGATCAGGGTGTCGGTCAGGGATCTGTACTGGTGATGAACATAAAAAGCAGTAAAAGAAAACGAAATAATAAATATCAAAATTGTAAATGCGACAAAGACCTTAACAGCGAATTTTTTTTTAATGACTTTCGTGAAATTCAAATTCAGTTTCTTTTCCCGGTTAACGATCAGTTAATTGCCAGAGCTTTCCTGAAAATCTTTTTATTAATAGAATTCATTGCGATCGACAGATGAATACCCAACTTTTTTGCTATCATCAAATTCGTTGAGACAACGGCCTTTCTTGCATAGGCCTGGTGAAGATCTTTGGCATCCTTGCCTGCTCGTATCGCTGCGGCCATCTCTCCTGCCTGACGCCCCATATCAAAGGCGTCTATATCCATCGACATAAACGCCCCCATCTGCACATACTTGGCTGAAAATGTAAAAAGCGGTATTTTATTTTCAAGGGATAAGAGCAGCAGACATTCAACGGTCTCGGGTGTAATCACGGTTATATCAGGCAGCATCCAGAAAACATCAATTTTGTCTTTCATGTCGAAGATTAGTGTCGGGGCATCCTTTGGGTTGTGAATTTCTTTAGCAATCAGCCTCACCCCAATTTTTGGGGCAAAGTCCTGTGCCCTTTTAACGAGATGGCCGGTCCTGTTCGGGTCGTATAAAAGACCAATCGTATGTGTGCCGGGTAGAGCATCCAAAAGTGCCGTTAACTGTTTCTCCTGAGGTATATTCATGCTGACACCGGTGATATTCTTTTCGCCGGAGAGTATGGATCGAGGATTCGGTACCATGAGATAAACGACAGGTATGTCTTCAATCGGTTTTACCATAGAAAGGGCATCGACTCCGACTGCAAGAATCATGGCAGGCCGGATCTCATTGATCTTCCTGACAACATCTGCACCTTCTAATTCGGAGACAACCAGCCTTTGAATCCTGGAATGACAAACACTCTTAAAACCTTTAAGCGCCTCTTCGTATGGTTTAATCCTGATGCTCTGGACAACAAGGATTTCCTGGCCGGCCTGGGACGGCCGGTAACAAAAAATTACCATAAGAAATATAATCAAAAGTATTTTTTTCACGACACCTCCATTTTCTGAATTTTAGAGAACTGGCAATGGTTCGACCACAAAGGCACTAACACACCAAGATTATAATATAATTCTGTTAATGCCATTTTTAAAAACCAGAAGTTAGGTCCCCGAAATCCAAAATATATTTCATTCCGGATCCTGCTGCTCTCAGTCGATTGTAAAGCAATTATAGTTTTCAAACAATATAATTTCAACCCTGACGCAAAAATCCATAATCTTCAACAGGCGATATCGGCTTTAATCGCATATCGGATAAGTAACATAATAACTTGAATAAAAACAAAAAAATGATATATATCCATAAACTTGTTTTCATAGATTTCTTCCTATTAGACCCTAATTGAGCGAAAGTCGAGGATGCCCCATATCCGAGGCATCAAGGGCGAAGCCGTAGTCATCTACTGCGAGCCCTTGATAACAAAGGAGATGGGGTGTCATCGGCTTTCCCGAAGGGTAAACAAAATCGATATAAAATAACAGAATTCATATTTCACTGATAGAAGAGATATTAAAACGGTTTCAAATTATCGAAAGACTCATTAAAACAGAAAGATAATGATCGTTTTCGGTTTTGTTTACGCTCAATTAGGGTTAGACTTTTTCAATACTAAAAGATTAGTTTTATGGATCGTGCTTTAATCAAAACATGTGTCTTTTTTCTCGCTTGTGTTGTGGCCTTTGCAGCCTTATGCCCCAGCGCGGCCGGCCAATCAAAAACAGAGATGAAGATTCTGCGCATGTATTACAGGGAAAAAGACCTTGTTGTTTCCGCTACGCGCCACCCCAAATCGATTTCTTACATTGCCGAGAATATGGCAATTGTGACTGCCAAAGAGATTGAGGCCATGAATGCCCATACGGTTGCGGAAATTCTTAACAGGGTACCGGGCCTGTTTGTCAATTTTAACCAGGATTTCGGGGCTGCTTCCCTGCTGAGTATTCAGGGCTCGGAAGAGCGGCATGTCCTGGTGCTGGTGGATGGTGTTCCCTGGAATTTTCTGGCAAGCGGAGCGGCCGAGACCCATTCGATCCCGGTGGCAATCATCGAGCGGATCGAGATCATCAAGGGGCCGGCTTCGTCAGCCTGGGGCTCGTCCCTGGGCGGGGTGATCAATATCATCACCAGGCAGCCCGAAAATAACAAAAGCCCTACAGGTTCCATAAGGGCCTCTTACGGCGAAAGCAACACCCGGGATTACAGGGCACAGCTTTCCGGAAGGACCGGGTCCTTGGGGTATTATCTGTTTGCCGGCCGCCAGGATTCCGACGGCCTGACCGGCTCAAGATATTTTGAAAATAACAGCCTTTATTCAAAATTTAAGATCCCCGTTTCAAAAGATGTGAATGCGGGCTTGACCATGGGATACAGTGAGCCCCGTATAAAGATTGGAAATTTTTCCAGCGAAGATATCACGCAAACAGGGGATAGCCGCACCTTTTTTAGCACCGCTTCCCTTGATGCATCCCTTGCCAGGGACCTTAACGTAAACATATCCTTGCATCATTTCAAACAAAAATCGATTCTGGAAAACAGAGCCCTGGGGCTGGGCGTTAAGGGCTATCAGGGGGAACCTTACTTAGACACCATTTACGACGAAAAGACCACCGGAGGCGGCGGTAAGCTTGTCTGGGAAAAGGGCCGGCACACGATCGTGCTGGGGGCGGACTTTGACCGGGGCAGCCTTGACCAGACCCTTTATGCGGGCTCGTTTCTGCAATCAATGGGTGTTCCGGAAACATCCTGCACCCATCCTGCAATGGAGACATGGGCTGTATTTGCCAATGACACCCTTGTCATCAACCGATGGTCCGTCACCCCCGGCATCCGCTATGACCGCAACAGCATTACCGGATCATTTCTGAGCCCCAGCCTGGGGGTTACCTTTCAGCTAGGCGAAGATTCAATTTTAAGGGCCTCGGCAGCCAGGGGCTTTACCACACCACCGCTAACATCCACTTCAGGCGGCGGCTTGTTTCTTGATCCCAATCCATCCCTTAAGCCGGAAAAGGTCTGGTCCTTTCAGGCCGGCGCGGAAACCAGCGCTGCCAGGTATCTCTGGTTAAAAGCCACTTGTTTTCGCCATGAACTTAAAAATGCCCTGTCAAGAGATTTGTATGGGGCCGGTGCCCCCACCTTTAATGATCTGTACAAAAATCAAGGAAAAATCAGGCGCCAGGGTTTTGAAATTGAGGCTGAAACCATACCCTTTTATAATGTTACCCTCCTGGGAGGGGCCGCCTATGTCCGCATAAAACCTTCTGATGAATCAGACACCAACGAAAAATACACCTATAATATCGGCGTCAGGTATGATGATAAAAAGTCCTTCCAGGCCCAGTTGTTCGGGCATTATATCTGGTGGGATCTGGAGAAATTTTATCAGGCAAGCTACGATGATTTTATCTGGGACCTTCATCTTACAAAAAGAATTTATGCTAAAGCAAAAAACACCATGGAAATCTTTGTTGCGGCCCGCAATATTTTTAACGGCGACCAGTATACCTTGGGAGACAGCATGAACCCCGGGCGCTGGATAGAAATCGGAATCCGGATGAATCTCTAAATAAAATCGCTTCGCGATTTTATTTAACGTTCCGCTTAAAGCAGGACTTAACAAATGGAACTTCCTATATAATCAAGTTTGATTAAAACTTGTGTGGGTAGTTTTACCTATATAAAATTAGGAGGTTATACGGATTGACAATCGAGGCGATTTCATAAAAAGTATTTAATTAAACTTTTACCTTGTTTTTGACATAAAAACCATTTCAAAAAAGGAGGCTATTGTGAAAAAAGAGAAAAAACAAGAAAAAAAGGAAATCATAGTCCTCGATGCGGGCATTAATACGGAAATCATTATCTATGGGGGAGTTTGTTGCTGTGGTCCACTCATGCCCATTAGAGGATAGTCGCAAGAAAAAAGGGGGATTTATCTCCCTCTTTTCTTTTTTAAAACCAAAAATTCTATGATTTCTTTATGCAGCTTTCCCACTACCTTAAAATTTACCCTTACCAGGAACAGCCCGACCATCTCCTTCTGTTTTCCACCAAGCAGGCATCCAAAGTCCTGCTTGCCAAAGAGACCTTTCAATCCATAGAAAACGGCACGCTTTCCCCGTCGGATGAGGCCCTGTTATCAAGGCTGGGCATGATCGTTCCGGACAGGGAAGCGGAAAAGCGCTCCATCCGCGGTCTTATCGAGAAACTTAATAAAAAAAACCCCGGCTTGAGCATAACCGTTGTCCTCAACCTGGACTGCAATTTTGCCTGTGTTTATTGTTTTGAAGGCGACATAAAGGGCAAGCTCTACATGTCGGATCAAACAGCGGAACACCTAATAGACTTTATCAAAGAAAAATTTTCAAAGCATAAAAAGAGCCTCGTCATAGATTTTTACGGGGGCGAACCCCTCTTGAGCACCGGGCTCATCAAGTCTATTTCTTTGCCCTTAAAATCTTTTGTTGAAAGCAGGGGCGCTGCTTACAGTTTTACCCTGGTCACCAATGGTTCTCTGTTTAAAAGGCGCACAGCAGCGGAACTCGCTTCACTCGGCCTTAAAAGTGTGAAGATTACCCTGGACGGCCCGGCTGAAATACATAACCGATACCGGCCGTTTAAATCGGGTGCCGGCAGCTTTGATACCATCATCGCTAATATCAAGGATACCTGGGACCTTGTAAAAATAAGCATCGGCGGAAATTTCGACCTAAATAACTATGAAAAATTCGTGCTGCTCTTAGATTATCTGGAAGTTCTGGGCCTTGGTCCTGACAAGATTTTTGCCGTAAAGTTCGACCCTGTGATGAAACCTCCCCAGGGAGATACCTCGACGGCCTGTTACAAAGACGGCTGCATGTCCATCAATGAGCCCTGGCTGATAGGGGCCGAGAGATTATTGAGAAAAGAGATATTAAAGCGGGGCTATTACACACCAAAGATAATGCCAATGTCCTGCATGATAGAGGCCACAGACAGTTATGTGGTGAACTTCGACGGTGTGATTTACAAATGTCCGGCTTTTATCGGTAAAAAGGGCTTTGCAGTGGGGAATCTTCAAACAGGCGTAACAGATTATGCCGATATCTACAAATTAGATACCTGGAAAAACCAGGACTGTGCCGGGTGCGAATACCTGCCGCTTTGTTTCGGGGGATGCCGGTATATGACTTTTGTAAGGGATGGAAATATTGATAAGCCGGATTGTAAAAAAGCCTATTTTGATGCTTCCCTGGAAGAATTAATTAAACAGGACATTAAATTTAGGTCCACATAGATATTACTAAGGAGTTCAAAGTTCTTCCTATCCCCATGAATTTTAAAGAAATATTCTCAGCGAAGCGCATTTCGCTGGGGTAGCTCCCCGTGAAAGTACCGGGACAGGCCGGAAGATGGTACCGGGGCCTGCCCCGTAGCTCCGGAAGATGGTACTGGGGCCTGCCCCGTAGCTCCGGAAGATGGTACTGGGGTGAAATTTTTACCCCATGGAATCTGAAGTACATTTTACGGGGACTTGTTACGCAGACTCCCTATCGAGGATTTCACCGGGGAACCACAATCCCACTCCTCCATTCGACGACAATACCTAATTTTTACAGTAATTTTATAGGTAAAAATTGGTCTTGATTTTTCAGGCCTAATATTGTATCCTTTTCATTAAATTTACAAGAATATTTTTTTATCCAATTAACCCTACAACGTTACTTAGTAACCTTTATGCTTGATTAAATATGAATGATTT
>CAZBOB010000021.1:0-46759 GCA_964492995.1 uncultured Desulfobacteraceae bacterium
ATATATCGTTCAGTTTTTCTACTCAAATCATTTAAGTGATACGGATCAATATCTCCGACCAGTAAAAGGTCGATAATGCCGGTGTCTTTACCTTCTGCGTAGTCATCAAGCAAGTATGCGCTTTCAAGGTCGCCGAGCCGGGTGACGATACCATCGACAACCTGATTGATGCCCATCACTTTACCGACCATGGATTTGAGTTCCGCAAACAATGGATGCTCTTGATTTGCCTTATAAAAAACCTGCCTTCCGCTTTTTTGAGACGTGAGGAGTCCGGTTCTCGTAAGCTGGTTGAGTTCTTCCCGCACCGAATTGGTTGAAACATTGAATTCTTTGGCCAGTTCACGTAAGTATGAACGGGTCTTCGGGTTAAAGAAAAAGCGTATAAGCAGTTTAATCCGTGTCTTTGACGAAATAATACCTGTGAATAGATTTTCCAATTATGGTTCCTTTTTGAGTAGTATACCTACTCATAACATATTAAAGCAATGAATGTCAATTATTTTTTTATAAAAAGTTTAATTGTCATCGAACATTGTTTTATGCTATTTAACTATCGAATTAAAGACTTCATTCACCGCAGAGATACAGAGGAACTTTGAATTTTCCTCTGCTTTCAGCGTGGGATGAATTCAAATAGCCAAGTTGAGCGGTGTAGCCGCGTTTCATAAAATCGTAATACGATTTTATTATGGAAAAAATCACTCCTGAAATTTACGACAAACACATTAAAGCCCTCATGGACATTAGTCGGGCCATTACGTCGGATCTTTATCTGGAAGATATTCTCAAGCTGATTGTGATGGTCACGGCAAAAGTAACCGGAGTCGAGATCTGTTCTTTGTGGTTAATAGATGAAAGTGTAACGCCCAGCAAGATCAGGCTCAAGGCCACACAGGCCATCGACCCGGATTATGTAAAAGACCGTTCCCTGAATATGGATGAAGGTGTGGTCGGATTTGTGGCGACTCATAAACGTCCGTTAATTATTAAAAATGTTTTGAAAGAACCCCGGTTTAAGGAAAAAGATATGGCCAAAAAACTTGGGCTGGTATCAATGCTTGGCGTGCCCCTTCAAATTAAGGATGAAAAAGTGATCGGGGTGCTCAATTGTTTTACCGCCGGGTTCCATGAATTTTCCGAAACAGAGGTAAACCTGATAACCACGGTAGCCAACCAAGCAGCGGCGGCCATAATTAACACGGAATTGATGGTAAAAACCAAGGTGATCCAGGAAGAACTTGAGACCCGTAAGCTTGTAGAGCGTGCCAAAGAGGTTCTCATGCGCCGGCGCAAAATGAATGGGAACGATGCATTTCGATGGATCCAAAAAAAGAGCATGGACTCACGAAAATCCCTGCGCCTTGTGGCTGAAGCGATCCTGATTTCAGAAGAGTTTGAATAGGAATCTATTTAGTTTCCATCCAGAAATGGCCCTTTTTCGCAATCTCTGCGCCTGCCCCGTGAAATGCGGAGCCTATTTCTCTGGGGTCAATCTTTGGAATCACTTGTTCCCGCCTCGGGGCGGGACGCGTAATTCCTTGATTTGACTCGGGGCGTCCATGCCCCTCGCCCTTACGGGCGGCTATTCAGCCGTCCAATTTCGCTATCCTGCAAAATTGTCCTTGACTTTACGAAAAATTGCTCATTTCTGCATTGGAAACTTAATTTGTGCTCAATATAGATTTCTGGATGGGTACTACTTAAACGTTTTGGAAGTGTTACTTCTTAATAAGTTCTGGTGTATGAAATATTATATTGACCCGCATCCATAGAGGCTGAGAAGGGACAAAAAAGAAATCATATATCTTTTAAAAGCCGGTTAGACGGTGATTTTTCAATTACATCGCTGAACGCTTGCAGCGTTTCCGATAAAATCTTTAATTCGGAAGTCTGTGCAACCGTGATATTATCAACCCCTCTCCGCTCCAAAGCTTCAATAATCGATTTTATAGTAATACCATTTATATCACGGGCCGGTTGATAGAATAGTTCGTTATTTTCTTTAGTTTCAGCATAGGAAAAAATTCCCCCTTCTACCAATTCATCGAGTGTTTGCTGTACCAGGCGAATCGGGATTTCCAGGGCTTGTGTAATTTTTGAGGCTGTTGGGGGTTTTTCTCCTCTGGAAAAAGCCTTTATGACTAAGTGGGCAATTTGCAAAGAGATCAATTTCTTAAAGATCTGACTTATATTCTGACAATCAGGTTCAAATTCATAACTATCAACATTTTGGTATGAAAAAGAGATTTCTGCTCCAAAAAGCACGATAAACCAACTCAGCTGTAACCATATCAGAAATAAAGGAAGTGCGGCAAAACTTCCATATATTGCATTATATCTCGCTACCCCCACCTGAAAGAAAATATATGCCCATTGGCCAACCTGAAAAATCGTTCCGGCGATCACGCCGGCGACAAATCCGGAACTAAAATTTACCTGGGTGTTGGGCATGACAATATATGTAAATATGAATAATATCCAAACCAAGCCGTACGGTAATAATTTCAATATAAAAAATATAAATGGATTAAAAATCCCCAGTAGAGCAATTTTTTCGCTGATCAGTGTAATCTGGGTCGTTATGAACACCGTAACGCTGCTGGAAAGAATGACCAAGATCGGAGAGATAATTATAATGGAAAGATAGTCACTGAATTTTCTCCCAAATGTCCGGAGTTTGTTTATTCTCCATATGGCATTTAAAGAGCGTTCGATATTTCCTAATAATTTAATAACAGCCCAGAAAAGAAAAGCCACACCGATACCCGCGATCATTCCCCCTTTTGTATTCTCTAAGAGTGAATGTGCGTAATGAACGATTTGTATCATAACTTCTTCCTGTCCCGGGAATTTTTCATAAAGTTGTTGCTCGAGTAATTTTTGAAAACCAAAACCTTTGGCAATCCCGAAAGCCATGGCGACTACGGGAACAATGGAGAGCAAGGAATAAAAGGTAAGTGCCGACGCGCGCAAGATGCAATTATCTTCAAAAAATCCGCGAACGGCTAAAATGAGAATCCGAAGTTGCTTGATGAAAAAAGATTTTGATCGGGAATAGTCTTTTGATCGAATTTTCCAGATGTCTTTTTCAATAAAATTGATAATTTTTGATTTTACGGCCAGAATATCCGACATGTGTATCTTCCTCTGTTTTTATCCGGTGTTAGCGGTGAAGGATCATCGCCGCCGTCTTCGAAATTCACTTGAATAAGACCTGTCCAAGTGACATGAAATAAGTCTTCTGTAGAATTAAAGGGTGCGAAACTTGAGTTATTGAGAAGTTCCATGATAGTATATTCGGCAGTAAAGCAGTAACTCCTTAAAAATTTTAAAAATTAAATAACATTTCTATTTTATTTTATCAATGACAAGTTCGTTCGTTCGGGCTAAGTATGCTTTACCTTAAAATTGATATGCTTGCTTAATGGATTGAAAACCCAATAAATTTATTAAGAAAATTTCTTGATTGACACGAAATTTTCATTCAAATATTTTATTGACTAATAACAGATTTCTTGTCATTTCAACATCATTCGATGACTATAGTCTAATAATGATCACATGAAATTGACGCTCGCCATGTCATTCAAAAGAATGAAACCTTTTTGGGTTACCGTTTTTGTATTCGGACTTGTTTTTGCGGTTCTATTCTCTATCCGATTGGATTTGTTTAACAATTTTTTTTATGAACCTGCAAATATGTCTTTTTCATCCATAGAATCCCCTCCTGAAAGGGACTCATGGATGAATGTTATGCAAAATGGTCGTAAAATTGGCGCATCACATACCACTTTTTTAAAAAGAAAAAATGGGTACATTCTGAAAGAAACCCTATATATGCGTATAAAAACCATGGGACTGGTACAGGATATAAACCTTAAAACAATCGGGAGATTAAATCCTGATTTTACGCTTTCTTCATTCGATTTTGATATCCGTTCGGGACGTTTTGTTTTTTCAGCACAAGGGATAGTTTCCGGAAATGTACTTTCAATTAGAACACATGGCCTCGATTCCACAGGTAATTTCGATATCAAGATCACGGAAAGGTTATATATGGCCGCCGGTATAATGAATGCTGTGGATGCTTCCGGAATAGAACCCGGTAACGAGGTTACTTTTCAGGTCTTCGACCCTGCAACCATGGCCAGTGAACCGGTAAAGGTCAGGGTCATTGGCCATGAAGAGGTCCTGAACATGGGAATAAAAAAAAAGGCCAAAAAGGTGGCCATGATATTTAAAGGGGTAACTCAGGTGGCCTGGGTTGGGGAACATGGCGAAGTGATAAAAGAAAAAGGGCTTCTCGGAATCAGCCTCGAAAAGACGACACGTGACCACACACTTTTTGGTCTTCCTTTTGAATCGAGTCAGGATCTTACAATCATTGCTTCTGTCCCGTCAAACGTGCGTATCAACAATGCCGACACGCTTACAAGACTGGAGGTTGAAATCAGCGGCATAACATACGACCATCTCCATCTCGACGGCGGAAGGCAGTCCTTAAACGGTAATCTCCTTATCATCAATAAGGAATCACTTCCCGATGTTTCAACTGATTATGGCATAAACGGATTAAACGAGCCCCAAAGGAATTTTTTAGAGCCTTCCCCATTTATTGAATCCGATCATCCAACAATCCGCAATCTGGTAAAAAAAATTGTTGAGGCCGATGAACCCCCTTTAAAAAAAACGATAAAGCTGGTTGACTGGATCAATAAAAATATTGAAAAGCGGCCCGTTCTTTCTCTGCCTGATGCGCTTGCCGTTATTGAAAACGGAGCAGGGGACTGTAATGAACATGCCGTACTTCTGGCTGCTCTTGCAAGGGCGGCGGAGATACCCGCTAAGATTGAGGCCGGTCTCGTTTATTTAAATGGACGGTTCTATTATCATGCGTGGAATCTACTTTACCTTGGAAAGTGGATAACCGTAGACTCGCTTTTTGGACAGATTCCGGCAGACGTGACTCACATACGGTTTTCAAGCGGAGCACTGAAACAACAGCTTGATTTAATAAGAATTATAGAGAAAATAAAATTAACCGTTTTATTAAACAGACAAAATGATAAAACTTAAAGATCTGACCAAAACATACAATAATCTTGTGGCCGTGGACAATCTGAATATTATCGTCCCAAAAGGTGAAATATTCGGATTTATCGGTCCAAACGGCGCAGGAAAAACAACCACAATAAATATGATTGGAGGAATTCTTGCACCCACATCAGGTACAGTGATGATCTGTGGTATAAATATGGAAGCGTACCCGGAAAAAGCTAAAAAGAAAATCGGCTTTATTCCCGAAAGGCCGTATCTTTATGAAAAACTTACCGGCATGGAGTTTCTCAAGTTTATCGCCGATCTGTATGGGGTGGGTGAGGATGTTTTTTTAATAAAATCTCAAGAAAAGCTGGAGATGTTTTTTCTGTCTGACTGGTCTGATGATCTTATTGAGTCGTATTCTCACGGAATGAAACAAAGGCTTTTAATGGCCGCGGCCCTTGTTCATGATCCTGAAGTAATCATCGTGGATGAACCCATGGTGGGACTTGATCCTCTGGCGATCAAGATGGTCAAGAATCTTTTTAGAGGTCTTGCAAAACAAGGCGTAACTATTTTCATGTCGACCCATACCCTGAAGGTGGCCGAAGATATATGTGATCGTATCGGTATAATCCATAAGGGATCGCTGATCGCTTCAGGCACTCCTGAAGATTTAAAACGCGACGTCAATGAAATAGATGCGGATCTTGAACAGGTATTCATTAGATTAACAGAAGAATGAAAGATGTTATCACACTTTTAACGCCGAGGATTTGTTCTTTTAAAGGAAAGGGCTTTTCAAAAAACAACACGGGCGGTTTATTTAAACTGTTGTTGTTTGGGACCATCGGCCTGATCTTCTGGGGCGGGATATTTGCTGTTTCACTGCGGGTTCTTGCCTATTTTAAGGAGATAGCGGAACTGGGAGATATTCTTGCCTTCAAGCTGCTTTCCATGGTGCTCCTTACTTTTTTTTTCCTCCTTGTTTTCAGCAGCATCCTAACATCACTATCCAAGCTATACCTTAGCAGAGACCTGTCTCTTGTGCACTCCATGCCGGTTCCAAGTTACAAGGTTTTTATTGCAAGGTGGATAGAAAGCACCGTAGACAGTTCGTGGATGGTCATTATATATACACTTCCCGTCTTTGTTTCATACGGCATTGTTTATCAAACCGGCCCCTTTTTTTATTTCAATATGGTAATGACACTTTTATCTCTTTCGATCATTGCCTCAGGTATAAGCGCCGTTCTGGTTATGACCGCCGTAAATTTTTTACCGGCAAGCCGTATGAGAAGCATATTTATATTCTTTGGCCTTTGCTTTTTTCTGGTGCTCTTTTTTGCGTTTCGATTTTTACGTCCGGAACGTTTGGTTGATCCCGAAGCTTTTGCAACCGCCCTTGTTTATCTTAAGACCCTAAAGACTCCGGCGTCGCCATACCTTCCCAGCACATGGGCATTTGACAGCATGAAGGCCTTACTTTTCGGTAATATCTCAGAAGGAATGTTTCATGTTGCGCTTTCATGGAGTTTCGCCGGAGTATTGGTGTTTATGGTCATAATTATTGCAGAAGCCATTTATTTTAAAGGGCTTTCAAAGACAAGAACAGCGAAGGCTCGGCTGTTTCACTACAGAGCCCCGGGCAGCCTTTTCTTAAAATTCTTATCGCGGCCGGTCAGGGCATTTGCAGTAAAGGAGATCAAAACTTTTTTTCGGGATCAGACACAATGGTCACAACTATTTCTTATCGCAGCCCTTATTGTCATTTATATTTACAATTTCAATGTTCTCCCCCTTGAAAAAGCTCCCATAAAGACCGTATATTTCCAGAATCTTCTCTCCTTTCTGAACATGGGCCTTGCAGGTTTTGTACTTACCGCAGTTACCGCCCGCTTCGCTTATCCTGCCGTAAGTACTGAAAAAGAGGCATTCTGGCTGGTAAAATCGGTTCCAATACCACTTAAAAACTATCTCTGGATAAAGTTTATTATCTATTATTTACCCCTGCTGATGTTAACCGAAATCTTGATTGTGGCAACGAACATTCTGCTTAAGGTTTCTCCCTTTATGATGGGACTTTCCATAATTAACATATTTTTTATGGTTCCCGGAGTTGTTTCCATGGGTATAGGCTTGGGTGCGGCGTACCCGGATTTTAAATCGGAAAACCCGGCTCAAACCGTCACTAGTTTCGGCGGGATTCTCTTTATGATGGTGTGTGCAGGATATATAGGAGCCGTAATTGTCATTGAGGCATGCCCTGTTTACAATCTTTTTATGGCCGGAATAAAAGAAAAGGGTTTAAGTGCTTTTGAATGGATATGGATAATCGGATCGTTTGCCATAACTTTTTTAATTTACATTCTTGCAATAGTGCTTCCCATGAGATTCGGTGAAAGGAAGCTGTCAAAGCTATTGATCTAAGACAAATTAATATGCCAAATCGGCAGAGGTGATATTGTCAAAAAAGAATTATGTCTTATTATATTGAAGAATCAAAAAAACAAAGCTGAACTTAGGGGCTTCGCCCCAATTGGAATAGTGGAATAATGGAGTAATGGAATGATGGGTGAGCTTGTCCTGAACGAAGTTGAAGGAAAGCAGTTTTTTACAATTAAAATGGTTTATTTCCGCCCTTATCCCCAATATTCCAGCATTCCATTCTTCCATTCGGATGGCATAAATAGGTTTTCATTAAAAGACATTTATTTTCAAGAGGCTATAGAATTTCCGAGACGTTAAATTAAAGTAACACTCGAGCATTTTGAAAATATTACCGCTATGTTTAAATCGATATGTTTAAAAGGGTTAAAGTGTTACGAATTAAGTAATACCCTAAATGATCGTAAACAAAATGGGAAAAATTCTTTATGTGTTTGATTTATTATGCATTTTAGTATATTCAGATGCATTTTCATAACTCTTCTATAAATGAGATATAAATTAATTAAAAAATCCCATTTTGTTTACCCCTTGGGAAAGCCGATGATACCCCATCTTCTTCGTTATCAAGGGCTCGCAGTAGACGACGGAGGTTTATCCCGCGTTATCAAGCGGGGCTTCGCCCTTGATGCCTCAAATCTGGGGCATCCTCGACTTTCGCTCATTTAGGGTAATAATCATATCAGGAGAAAAAAATGGCCGAAACTGACAAGGATGATCTAATTAGCATTATTGAAGAAGATGATAAAGATGCAAACTTTCCCGACATAATTCCATTATTGTCAGTAAGGGATGTTGTGATTTTTAATGACATGCTCCTCCCACTTTTTGTTGGACGTAAAAAATCGGTTCGCGCTGTGGAAGAAGCAGTGGCAAAAGACGGGTTTTTGTTAATAGTAACGCAAAAAGACCCGGGCATAGAAAATCCGAAGCCGGATCAAATTTTTACCATCGGAACCGTGAGCCGGATCCTGCGAATTCTGAAACTTCCTGATGGCAGCATTAAAGCTCTTGTTCAGGGTATTGCCAAGGCAAGGATTGTTAAATACGTTTTAAAAAAATCTTTATATCGGGTAAAAATTGAAACTATTATTGAGCCCCCGATTAAGAAAATCAGTCTAGAGATTGAAGCCCTGATGCGGAATATACGGGAGCATTCCGAAAAGATTTTGGCTTTGCGTGGTGAAATGACCAGTGATGTCAGTGCGGTTTTTGAAAGTATCGAAGATCCGGGAAAGCTTGCGGATCTTGTAGCATCAAATCTTAGATTGAAAATTGATGAATCCCAGATTTTGCTTGAACTGATCGATCCAGTTAAACGTCTCAAGAAAGTAAACGACTTGCTTGCACGGGAAGTGGAGCTGTCATCTATGCAGGCCAAGATCCAGTCTGATGTGAGGGATGAAATTTCAAAAAATCAGCGAGATTATTTTTTAAGAGAGCAGGTTAGGGCGATTCACAAGGAACTTGGTGACAGTGATGACAAATTACAGGAAATAAAGGATTACCAAAAAAAGATAAAAAGTGCCAGAATGTCAAAAGCAGCGAATAAAGAAGCATTAAAGCAGTTGAAACGTCTGGAAAAGATGTATCCTGACTCTGCAGAAGCTTCGGTTGTGCGAACGTATCTGGACTGGATGGTCGATATGCCCTGGAGTAAAACGACCAAAGATGTAATCGATATCAAGCAAGCCAAAAAGGTTCTGGACAAGGACCATTTTGCGCTGGACAAGGTGAAAGATCGTATATTGGAATATTTAAGCGTACGCAAGCTAAACCCCAAAATGAAAGGCCCGATTCTATGTTTTGTGGGGCCGCCAGGAGTGGGAAAGACTTCCTTGGGTCAGGCCATAGCGCAGGCAATGAAACGTAAATTTATCCGTATTTCTTTGGGGGGCATCCGGGATGAAGCTGAAATCAGAGGCCACCGCCGGACTTATATCGGTGCTTTGCCCGGACGCATATTGCAGGGTTTAAAACAGTGTGGCACAAACAATCCTGTTTTTATGATGGACGAGATTGACAAGCTCGGCTCTGATTTTCGCGGCGATCCTTCATCTGCTCTTTTAGAGGCCCTTGACCCTGAACAGAACTTGGCTTTTAGTGATCATTACCTTAATTTACCCTTTGACCTTTCCAAGGTTATGTTTATTCTTACGGGAAACTTGACCGACACTATTCCGTCAGCACTTTTGGATAGGATGGAGGTTATTACACTTCCCGGATACACGGAAGAAGAAAAAAAGACGATTGCTCAAAGGCACCTTATTCCGCGTCAGATAAAGGAAAATGGTTTAACGGCAAGAAATATATCAATAAGCTCGGGGGCATTGCATCAGATTATAAAAGAATATACTTCCGAAGCCGGATTAAGGAATCTTGAGCGTGAAATAGGGGCTCTTTTCCGCAAGGTGGCGCGTAAAATTGCCGAAGGAGATAAAAGTCATTTTCATATCACAAAAAACAACTTGCAACAATACCTTGGCGTCGCTAAATATTATCCTGAAATGGATCAGGAGAGGAGCCAGGTCGGTTTATCCACAGGCCTGGCCTGGACCCAGACCGGCGGTGATATTCTGTATGTAGAGGCGTCCTTAATCGGCGGTAAGGGAGACCTAATCATAACCGGTCAAATCGGAGATGTTATGCAAGAGTCCGCCCGGGCGGCTCTTAGTTATACCCGGGCAAGCCTTTCTTTGTTGGGCGTTAAGGAAAATGTTTTTGAAAATAAGGATATTCATATTCATGTTCCGGCGGGTGCAATTCCCAAAGACGGGCCTTCCGCCGGTATTGCAATGGCCACATCGCTTATTTCTGTTTTAGTGAACAAACCGGTAAATAAAGATGTAGCCATGACCGGTGAAATCACTCTCAGGGGGAGGGTCCTTCCTGTAGGGGGTTTGAAGGAAAAAGCATTGGGTGCTCTAAGAGGCGGGATTCGTACAATTATTATTCCTGAAAAGAACAAAAAAGATTTGGTGGAGATTCCGTTGCACATAAAGCGCAAAATTAAGTTCGTTCCGGTAAAAAACATGGATAAAGTTCTTTCCTTTGCCATTGAAGGAATTATTATAGGGAATGGGTGATATGAAAATACTTGCCGTTGATACGGCTACAAGGAGCTGTAGCGTTGCGGTGGTCGAAGAAAGATCCTTGTTGGCAGAAATGACAACCGTCAGGAAGCAGACCCATTCCAAGCATTTAATGGAGATGATAAACAGAGTCATGGATTTGTCGGGTCTGACCCTCTCTGAACTGGATGGTTTTGCCGTTACAAGTGGACCGGGAACTTTTACCGGTCTGCGTATTGGAATAAGTTCGGTCAAGGGCCTTGCAACGGCATCGGGAAAACCTGTTGTGGGTGTTTCAAGCCTTGAATCGCTTGCCGTGCAGGCGTCTTTTTTCCCGTATCTTATCTGTCCACTCATAGATGCGCGTAGAGGGGAGGTTTACTTTTCACGATACAGGTTTCAAAACGGCCGTTTAAAAAAAGAGGCTGATGAGCAAGTTTTTCCCCCTGAAAAAGCTGTATTTGACCTTAATGAAGCATGCTTATTTATCGGCGATGGTGCTCTGCTTTATCAAAAGATGATATTAAATAAAATGGGCAAATCAGCTTTTTTTGCATCTTCTTTGCAAAATACCATTAGGGCTTCAACTGTAGCGTATCTTAGCATGAATAGATTTAAAAATGACGATACGGATGATGTCGGCAAATTTGTGCCGCATTATATTCGAAGATCCGATGCAGAGCTAAATTTGACAACCCCGTAAAAAGTCACATCTCAAAAAGTTCTGGTGTATTGAATGATGATATTGACCCGCCCCCATAATTTAACATCTCGGAAATTCTACAACTTTTCGAAAATACAGGTTTATTAATGGCAACCTGTTTATGCTATCAAAATGGAAGAATGGAATGTTGGAATATTGGGAGTAAGGGCGGAAATAAACCATTTTATTTGTAAAAAACTGCTTTCCTTCAACTTCGTTCAGGACAAGCTCACCCATCATTCCATTATTCCAATTGGGGCGAAGCCCTAAGTTTTTGAGAAGTTACCGTAAAAATTCTTAAATTGCCACGGTTATTATTGACAATTTTTATTTATTTTTGATATATAATATAGTTTATGTCACCCCGCCTGTTATTGCAAAGCACATGCGGGCAGGTCACAACTGGAATTTTGGAATACTGGAATGATGGAGTAATGGGTTTTGGGGAAGGTGGGTTATTGATAACATATATCTTGACAGGGTAGTTAAAAATTAATAGATAACAAAATCCCTTTAGAAACCAACATTCCACTATTCCATTTTTCCATTATTTTTACCCCGTGAAACTTTTTTCTATTTTACTGGGGCCATATGTGAGGCAATTTGATGAGTGATTTTTCTTGGTCCGATCCGCCGAATCATACAGCCTTTCCTGTGGCGCGTGCAGGGTATCCTTTTATATTTGCCGCTGTATTTACCACTGCTGTTTTTGCCCTTTTGGAAATGAACATTCCGGCGTTGATCGGTCTTGCCGTCACTTTTTTCATCTGCTGGTTTTTTAGGGATCCGGACCGTGTTATACCCAATTATAACGGTGCTGTGGTATCACCGGCCGACGGCAAGGTTGTTTTTGCAGGTCCGGTGGATAACAGTCGGTTTGTTGAGGGTTCGTGTATAAAAATCAGTATTTTCATGTCAATTTTTAATGTTCATGTAAATCGCATTCCCCATGAAGGGCGAGTGAAAGCGGTTAATTATTACCCTGGGAAATTTTTCTCCGCCAATCTAAATAAGGCTTCAAAGCATAACGAACACAATGCCGTATTTGTTGAAACTGAAGAAGGAAAGAATATTTGCACGGTTCAGATTGCAGGTCTGATTGCGAGGCGTATTATCTGTAAATTACAGGAGGGCTACACGGTTGCCCGCGGAGGTCGTTTTGGATTAATATGTTTTGGATCACGTCTCGATGTTTACCTGCCGCCCGACACAACTTTGAATGTGGCTGTTGGGAACAGGGTAAAGGCCGGAACATCTGTTTTAGGAGATTTGAAATGAAAAAAACAAAAAGAATTAAAAAAGAAAGATCGCGTCGCGGAATTTACATTCTACCAAACATAATTACATCGCTAAATCTTTTTTGTGGTTTCTATGCTGTTATCGCTTCCATAGACGGCAAATTTATTGCCGCTTCCATAGCCATTATTATTGGCGTTTTGTTTGATATTATGGATGGTAAAATTGCAAGAGCTACGAATACCACCAGCAAATTCGGCATCGAATACGATTCTCTAGCAGATCTTATATCTTTTGGTATTGCACCGGGTCTAATGATATATTTATGGGCGCTTAGACCACTTGGAAGAATTGGCTGGCTGGCTGCATTCCTTTTCATGGCTTGCGGCGCTCTACGACTGGCCCGGTTTAACTCTCAGATTGGTATTGTAAGCAGCGATCACTTTGTTGGCCTTCCGATTCCAGCGGCAGCAGGCATGTCGGCAACAACTGTTCTGTTTTGTCACAAATTTAGCTTAATGGGAAAAATGAATCCCATATTCATTCTGGTTTTGCTTTATATTCTTTCCTTTTTAATGGTAAGTACTATAAAATACAACAGTTTTAAAAAACCGGAGCTGTTTAAAAAGATGAATTTTAATGTTCTGGTTATGGTTATACTCATATTGATTTTTATTGCCGCCCAGCCATCCAGTGCCCTGTTCCTTTTAGGACTTACGTATGTTACTTCAGGCCCTTTCATTGCACTTAAAAACCACAGAAAAATAAAGCGAAAAACGTCGGGAGCCATTGAATTAGACGAGCATAGTTCGAATTCTGTTTAACTACCCAATGTGTCGCTCAGGACATCGGTCTTGTGTGAGTACAACAATTAAATATTTCGGAAATTTTACAACCTATTGAACTCATAAATATTTATTGGCACTATTTCAAGTTCGACCAGGGAATATTGGAATGATGGAATATTGGAATGATGTAAAAAAAAAGAAACTCCTCTTAAACCCAATATTCCAATATTCCAACATTCCACCATTCCAGTATTCCAATTGTGAGCGAAGCGAACTAACTTCTATCGGCGAATTGGATATATTACGATGTCAAAAGAATATAATATCTCGGTAATTCCCGGT
Organism: uncultured Desulfobacteraceae bacterium; assembly: GCA_964492995.1. Taxonomy (GTDB): domain Bacteria; phylum Desulfobacterota; class Desulfobacteria; order Desulfobacterales; family UBA11574; genus S5133MH16. The sequence goes on from CAZBOB010000021.1 coordinate 13,632, forward strand.
GATGGTACCGGACCGGAAGTTGTTGCAGAGGGGATCAAAGTCCTTGAAACCGTGGCAGGTAAATGCGATTTCAGACTCAATTTTAACGAGTACAATTTAGGAGGCGAACATTTTAAAGCAACAGGAGAGGTATTGCCGGATAACATACTTGAAACACTTTCAAAATCAGACGCAATATATCTCGGTGCTATCGGTCACCCCGATGTGAAACCCGGCGTTCTCGAAAAAGGCATACTTTTAAAGCTAAGGTTTTATTTTGACCAGTATATCAATTTGAGACCTGTTAAATTGTATGAAGGTGTGGATACCCCTTTGAGGGGAAAGGGGCCTGACGATATAGACTTTGTTGTTGTCCGAGAGAATACCGAAGGCCTTTACGCCGGAGCCGGAGGTTGTTTAAAACGGGGTACTTCGGATGAAGTTGCCATACAAGAATCTATCAATACCCGCAAAGGTGTGGAACGGTGTATCAGATATGCTTTTGAATATTGCAGAAAAAGAAACAAGAGAAAAAAGCTGACGCTTTGCGGCAAGACGAATGTGCTGACATTTGCATTTGATTTGTGGGAAAGGACTTTTAATGAGATTGCTAAAGAATATCCTGATATTAAAACAGATTATGCTCATGTTGATGCCATATGCATGTGGATGGTGAAAAACCCGGAGTGGTTTGATGTTATTGTAACAGATAACATGTTTGGAGATATTATAACCGATTTGGCTGCAATGATTCAGGGAGGGATGGGAATCGCTGCAGGGGCAAACATCAATCCTGAAGGGATTTCAATGTTTGAGCCTATCGGTGGATCAGCACCGAAATATACCGGCAAGCATATCATTAACCCCATCGCTGCCATTTCAGCGGCCCAGATTATGCTTGAGATCTTGGGGGAACCAAAGGCTGCCTCATGGTTAGAGGAGGGAGTTATTAAAGTATTGCGTGATGATCTCAAAGGTGTCGGCGCTGGAAAAATGGGATACAGCACACCAGAGGTTGGAGATCTTGTGGCAGAGTATATTAAAGGAAAAAATGGAAATTCATGATGTCTGAAAAAAAAATTAATGTTGCCGTCGCAGGGGCAACAGGTGCTGTCGGGAATCAGATGGTGTCGTGTCTTGAAGAGAGAAAATTCCCGATTAACTCTATTAAATTATTAGCATCAAGCCGTTCTGTGGGGCGTAAGATTGATTACAGGGGGGATTCGATCGCTGTTGAGGAATTGAAAGAAAGCTCTTTCAAAGGCATGGACATTGCCCTTTTTTCAGCGGGTGGCGGAACCAGTGAAAAATTTGCGCCTTTTGCCGCAAAAGACGGATGTGTGGTTATAGATAATTCAAGTGCATGGCGGATGGACCCGGATGTCCCGCTGGTGGTTCCGGAAGTAAATCCTCATGCAGTGGCGCAATACACAAATAAGGGAATCATCGCAAACCCGAACTGCTCAACCATTCAGATGGTTGTGGCGCTGTATCCGTTGCATAAGAAATATGGCATAAAACGGATTGTGGTTTCCACATATCAGGCGGTTTCCGGGACCGGCAAAAAAGCGATTGAAGAGCTTGATTCTCAGACCCGGGCCATTCTTAGTTTCAAGAATTGCGAGAATAAGGTTTATCCTCATACCATAGCTTTTAACTGTCTGCCGCATATCGATGTGTTTCTGGACAACGGTTATACCAAGGAAGAAACAAAGATGGTCTACGAGACACGGAAAATCCTTGAGGATGATACTATAGGCGTAACAGCGACAACCGTTCGTGTGCCGGTATTTTATGGGCATTCGGAATCGATCAATCTTGAGGTCAAAGAAAATATTTCCGCTCAAGAGGTAAAATCTATTCTTACAACTGCACCCGGTGTTAAAGTTGTTGACGATCCGAAAAATAACGTTTATCCGCTTGCTATTGATGCTGCCGGGCAGGACTTGACACTGGTGGGTCGCATTCGAGATGATGAATCGATACCAAACGGTATCAATATGTGGGTTGTGGCTGACAACATCAGAAAGGGCGCTGCAACCAATGCAGTTCAAATAGCTGAAATTCTGGCAAAAAATTATTTATAAGGAATATAAATTTGGAACAAGTGCCAATTACAAAAGAGGGTTATGAGGCTCTTAAAAAAGAGTTGGAATATCTTAAGAAATTTGCACGGCCAAAGAATATCAAGGCGATTGAGGAGGCGCGCAGCCACGGGGATTTAACGGAAAATGCCGAGTTTGACGCTGCCAAAGACCGACAGGCGTTTATTGATGGAAGGTTAAGCGATTTAGAATATAAACTGTCCCGGGCAGATATAATTGATTCCCGGACAATTCCAAATGATCGGGCTGTATTTGCCAGTTATGTGGTACTTGAAAATATAGATACCGGAGAGGACGTTAAATATCAGCTTGTGGGGCCGGATGAAGCGAATATCGAAAAAGGACGCATTTCTGTCTCTTCGCCGCTTGGGAAAGCGATTATCGGGAAAAAACCTGGAGATGAGATAATTCTCCAGGCTCCGGGCGGGAAAAGGTTTTATGAGCTGGTAGAAATTCTGTAGATTTATACGGGATGAGCGAAGCAAACTAAGTTCTTTTCGATCATTATGAAATGATAAATATAAATATTAACGGAGGATTTTGTGGCTCGTATTACAATAGAGGATTGCCTGAAACGGGTGAAAAATCGTTTTTTACTTGTCAACATGGTGGCCAAGCGTGTAAGACAGATCCGTGAGGGATCGGAATACCTTGTGAGCTCACCTAAAAATGAAGATATTGTTGTTTCAATGCGTGAGATCGCTGCCGGAAAGATTACCATCAAAGAAGATGAAGAGGAAAATCAGTAAGGGACCCATACATATCTTTTGTTAAAAAGCAGCAATACATACAAGATGATTAACAGGGATGTGGGCAAAGCTCTGCACCGGTATGATATGATATCCGACGGGGATAGAGTTTTAGTGGCGCTTTCAGGTGGCAAGGACAGCTTGACCCTGATGTGGATTTTAAGTGAGCGTCTGTCCCGTATCCCCATAAATTATAAGTTGTTCGCCGTGTATGTTGATCCGGGATTTGAGGATGGGTATAGTAAATCTTTTTCAGAATATTGTAGAAAAATCGGTTTTGAATTAAGGGTTGAACATACGGATTATGGAATTTTAGCGCATAGCTCTCGGAATAGGGAAAATCCATGCTTTTTATGTTCCCGGTTGCGAAGAAAACGACTTTTTGAAATTGCAGATGAACTTGATTGTAATAAACTGGCCTTCGGTCATAACAAGGATGATATCATCGAAACCCTGTTTTTGAACATATGCTATGCCGGGGAGATAAGTACTATGGTTCCTTCCCAGTCTTTTTTCCAGGAAAGGTTCACATTAATCAGACCTCTATCCTTTGTTGATGAGGACGTTATAAGACGTTTTGCACGAGAAAAAGGGTCCCCGACTTTTGTTAATTCATGCCCAACCTCAAAAGTTTCGAAACGACAGGAGATAAAAACCTTTTTAAAGCAGCTTTACAGAAGCAACAGGAAAGTAAAAGGGAATATTTTCAAAGCTATGAGCCATGTAAAAAAAGAATTTTTACTCATATGAAAGATATTCAGAATCAGCAAGATAATCGCAACATACCAATAGACAAGGTCGGCATAAAGGATCTTAAATATCCCATAACCGTACTAGACCGGAAAAACAGAGTTCAACACACGGTAGCTTCGATATGTATGTATGTTGATTTGCCCCATGCATACAAGGGGACCCATATGAGCCGATTTGTGGAAATACTCCATATGTTCCACCCAGAGGTTGCACTAAAAAGAATTTCTGGAATCCTTGAGGAAATGAAAAAATATTTAAATGCATTATCGGCAAGTATTGAGGTGACGTTTCCCTATTTTATTAAAAAAGAATCTCCGGTCAGTAAAACTGTGGGTTTGATGGACTATTCATGCAGTATTTTAGGGTCAAGTAATTCGGAGGGTAAAACCGACATTGAACTCGTCGTCGTTGTTCCCATCTCTTCTGTTTGTCCCTGTTCAAAGGAGATCAGTGATGCAGGCGCTCATAATCAGCGTGGAAATGTCCGGTTAAGCACACGATTTAAAAAATTTATCTGGATCGAAGATATGATCGAACTGGTGGAAAAATCCGCTTCATGCGAAGTATATTCCATCCTGAAACGGGCTGATGAAAAGCATGTAACTGAAAAGGGGTATGCCAACCCGAAGTTTGTCGAAGATATTGTGCGGGATATCGCTGAAAAATTGAAAAAGGACAGCAATATCACCTGGTTTTCCGTGAGTGCTGAAAATTTTGAATCAATTCACAACCACAGTGCTTATGCCTCTATTACAAACGGGCAACCTCCACGTCTTTAATCCAGATCATGCAAAAGTATATCCATGATCGGTTTCGTTGACTTTCCCGGAGTATTTAACAACACCACAAAACAATACAACTCTCCTTTCGCATTTTCAACATAACCGGCCCTTGTATTGATTCCCTTAAGGGTCCCGGTTTTGTAAAACGCTTTGCCCCACCGGTGCATAAGAGAATGGTACGGTTCAAATACTTTAAGGATCTTGTAAAGGCTTTTTGCTGAAATCCTGTTTCTTCGTGATATTCCGGAGCCCTCCACAATGATAAGATTCTCGATCTTGAGATTGTTCTTCGCGTAAGTCAATGCTGCGCGAATACCTTTGTCCAGGGTTCCGGGAGGACCGTAAACCTTTGCTCCTGCAGCAATAAGCAACTGGTTGGCGATAAAGTTATTCGAATATTCAAGAAGATTTGAAACGACCTGTACAAATGAGAACTCGGAAAGGTATCTGAAAATGAGATTGTCGAATTTTTTTTTAACCCTTCCCATCCGGATTATCCCGTTTGATTTTATTCCTTGTTTTTTCAGGAAATATAAAAAAAGATGGCCGGCATAGAGTGTAAATTCATTTTTTTGGGGGGAAAGTATAATCCTTCCCCGGTCCATGGCAGATGCAGATATTCTTGACAGTACAAACGGCAAAAGAGGGGTCTGAGCTTCGGCACTGACATAGGCTCCATTTTTGTCTCGTCTGAAGTTAACCGTGTTAAAATTCACACACAAAGCTCCGTTAGGTGCATCGTAGGGTTCGTAAGTAGACGCAACTCCGGGAATTAAGACAGGGTCCTTGAAATATGAACCATCCAATACCAGGTCGTTAATGTTTTTTAATTTAGTGTCAAGCCTGGGGGTGAGGTTGTTAACGATTTCCATCAGCGTTTCCGAAATGAGAAGGGGATCACCATATCCTTTTATTTTGAGATTAGAATCTTGATCCTGGTAGAACTCTGTGACAAATCTGTATTCCGGACCCAGATAATGGAGGGCTACAAGGGCGGTGAAAATTTTCAGGACAGAGGCTGGAACAAGTTGCATACCGGCATTTTTTGAAAAAACAATCCGGCCGTGCGGGTTTGCAACCAGAATTGCATCATGACTCCCGATAAGATTGTTTAAATTATCGAGCTGTTGGGCACGAAGATTTTGTGTCCATACAGATTGAAAAAAACAAAAAAGAATCAGGAGAATAAATATGGCAGATTTGAAAGAATTACCGGTTTTTGATGTGAAATGAATGGGTTGATATATATTTGCCATCCCGGAATTCTCGTAACTTCTCAATAAGTTCTGGTGTATGAAATAATTAAATTTCTTTATCAGGAATTCGGGCTATTTACTTTCCACAATGAGCGTTACCGGTCCGTCATTGATCAAAGAGACATCCATCAGGGATCGGAACCGGCCGGTTTTTACGGAAACACCTTTTTGCCGGACTTGATCGATAAATCGTTCGTAAAGTTTGACAGCCTGACCCTGCCCGGCGGCGTGGACAAACGATGGTCGCCGGCCTTTTTTACAGTCCCCCAGCAAGGTAAACTGAGAGACAACCAGCATCTGACCGCCGGTCGCGAGCAAAGAGCGGTTCATTTTACTGTTTTCATCTTCAAAAATTCTCAAGTTTACAATTTTGTCTGCAAGGTAATCGGCATCCTCGGATTTGTCTGGTTTTGCAACACCTAAAAGTACCAGAAGCCCTTTGCCAATTTCACCGACAACCTTGCCTTCTACGATTACGGAACTTGACTTTACTCTTTGTACTACTGCACGCATCATCATATTATTGATTTTTTTAGCTATCCTGTCAACATAGATTTTATCAATAACTCATTTCCCCACTCCCCCAAAACCTATTGTCCCAACATTCTAGCCCGAATATATCATGAAAATTTTCTAGAGGCCTTTTTGTTAGTAATGAAAACCGTTTGTTATTTACAATGTTGCTTCTACTTGTCAGGTGGCAGTTTGTACCGAAAATTTTCTTGTTCAATTTCTCAAAAATTTTCACCCTACGGGATAGTATTCCAATGTTCCAATTGTCACCTGCCTGCTCGTGCCCCTGGCCGCCTCGCCTTGCTCAGCTGGCGGGCGAGCTCGCAGTGGCAGGCGGGCCCGTCCGACATGGGCTGCGCCTGAGGCGAAAGCCGGGCGGGTTTGGCTGGCTGGCGAGCTTGCAGTGGCAGGGAGGTCAAGCGAGCCGGGTTGTGATCAATAGAGCACTATCTTTATGAAATATATGAGAAAAAAACATCTTGAATGTCTTGAATTAATAAGGCATACTATTACACAAGTTTACATGGTTTGAAGAAAAGCATCATCCATGAAGCGATTCAACAAAAAAAACTCCCCGACCCTTGAAATAAATATATTTCAAAAGGAACGAATAATATGAAGAAGATGGCGGGAGAATTGCCAGCGGTCAAAAAACATTTAAATATTGTATTAGAAAAAATATCAGAGGGAATTATAGGGATTACTTCTGATGGAAGAATTAATTATACTAATGCAGCGGCCCTTTCCTTTTTTAATATTTCTGAGGAAAACTTGTTAGGTTCCAATTTAGCCGAAATGTTTACCGGAGATGACCGTAAAAAGGTGCTTAAACTTTTAAGAGAAACAGGTGAACAACCAAAAACCCCAACAAGCGATTCTCCTCTGAGTCTAAACGAGCATCGGATTACGTTAAAAATTCTTCCCATTAATAGTGACGAGCTTACACGTATCATTATTCTTAATGATGTAACAGAGCAAGAGCGGTTAGAGGAGAAGATTCGGTTATGTGTACTTGAACTGAAATTGCTCAACCAGGCAAGCCAGGCACTTAATTCCAGCTTGAATCTGGATCATGTCCTCGTTACTGTTCTGGAAGAGGTTCGTGGGTTGATGGATGTTGTGGGTAGCTCTATATGGTTAACTGATGCAGAGACCGGTGACCTGATATGCCGTCAAGCAACCGGTGCTTATGGAGAAACTTTACGCGGCTGGCGCCTGGCAGCCGGTGAAGGCTTGGCCGGCTGGGTGGCCAGGCATGGCAAAAGCTTGATTTCACAAGACACTTATACTGATGAACGTCACTATAAAGAAGTTGATCTGTGTATAGGACGGGATATGCATTCGGTTCTGACGGTTCCATTACGGATCAAGGGAGATGTGATCGGAGCGGTTCAGGTAGTGGATATGGAGGCCGGACGCTTCGAAGAGACAGACCTGAAGTTACTGGAGACGCTGGCCGGGTCTGCGGCGATCGCTATTGAGAATGCACGGTTATATGAAAAAGGACAAAAAGAGATTGCCACCCGTAAAAAGACTGAAGAGGCGCTCCGTGAGAGTGAGAATAGATATCGCACGGTTCTTGAAGCAAATCCGGATTCCGTTATTGTTTATGACATGGAGGGAAGGGTAACCTATTTGAATCCAACATTCACAAGGATTTTTGGGTGGAGCCTGGAAGAACGTTTGGGTAAAAAAATGGACATTTTTGTACCTGAAGAGGATTGGCCTAACACCAAGAGAATGATAGAAAAGGTACTGGCTGGAGAAAATGTTTCAGGCATTGAAACGCACCGATACACTAAAGCAGGTGATATTATCCCTGTCAGCATAAGTGGAGCCATATATAATGATCGTGACGGCAATCCCGCAGGAAGTGTGGTAAATATACGAGACATTAGTGAGCAGAAGAAGTTAGAAGCTCAGATTCAGCAATCCCAGAAAATGGAGGCAATTGGCACTTTGGCCGGCGGAATAGCCCACGATTATAACAACCTGCTTATGGGTATTCTGGGGAACGTATCTCTCATATCTCTTGATTTTGATTCCAGCCACCCATACTATAAAAAACTAAAAAACATTGAAAAATATGTCCGAAGTGGAGCTGATCTTACCAAACAGCTTTTAGGATTCGCTAAAGGGGGAAAATACGAGGTCAAACCGGTTGACATCAATGATCTGCTCGAAAAAAGTTCCGAGATGTTTAGTCGAACCCGAAAGGAGATCAGAATTCATAGAAAATATCAAAAAGATATCTGGTCTGTAGAGGTAGATCTGAGTCAAATTGAACAGGTATTGTTAAATCTCTATGTTAATGCCGGCCAAGCTATGCCCGGTGGCGGAAGTTTATATCTTCAAACTGAAAATGTCACGCTTAATGAGAACTATGTCAGGCATTTTTCTGCTAAAAAAGGCGATTATGTTAAGATGTCAGTTAAAGATACCGGAGTGGGTATGGATGAAAATACCATAAAAAGGATATTTGATCCTTTTTTTACCACCAAAAACAGAAGTAGGGGAACAGGGCTTGGTCTTGCTTCTGCTTACGGAATAATCAAGAATCATGGCGGAATTATTAACGCTCACAGTATGATAGGGCAAGGATCCACCTTTGACGTTTACCTGCCTGCATCACCAAAGAAGATTGTACAAAAAGAAGAGCTGAACCGGGAGGCCTTAAAGGGATCTGAAACGGTTCTTCTAATAGATGATGAAGACATTATAATTGATATTGGAGGCCAGATTCTGGAAAGATTGGGCTACCGGACATTAATGGCCAGAAGTGGAGAAGAAGCGATTGAGATCTATCAGGCAAATAAAAATGAAATTAATATAGTTATCCTGGACATGATCATGCCTGACATGGGGGGTGGTGAGACCTATGACAGGCTCAAAAAAATAAACCCTGAAATTAAGGTTCTTCTTTCCAGTGGATTCAGCATAGATGGACAGGCTTCTGAAATAATAAATCGTGGTTGCAACGCCTTTATTCAGAAACCATTTAATGTGGAACAACTGTCTAGGAAAATCAGGGGCATCCTGAGCAATGAATAATTGTTATTTGACGAAAGAAAAGAGTGTTTTTGTATTGTTGACAAGAACCGGAGACAAAAGTATTCTGTAATAGACTTTGATACGTAACAGAAAAAATTCCATGGAGCAAAATATGGAGAATAATTCCCCGGTTTCTTTTAAAGGACAGTTTTTAATGGCGATGCCTTTATTAGTTGATCAGAATTTTTATCAAACAGTTACTTGTATTTGCGAATATACTCCGGCAGGTGCTGTGGGAATTGTTATAAACAGGATTCATCCTTCATTGTCCGGGAAGGATATTTTTAATGAACTTAATATAGAGTATACTTCTGACACAGAATCTATTCCAATCCATATTGGCGGACCGGTTCATATGGGTGAGATATTTGTTCTCCATAGTCCTCCATTTGGCTGGGAAGGTTGTTTTATGATTACTTCTTCTCTGGCAATGAGCAACACCAGAGATATCTTAGAAGCGGTTGCAATTGGCAGGGGGCCGGAATCTTTTATTATCGCTTTAGGATGTGCAGGCTGGGGCCCGGGACAGTTGGAATCAGAAATAAAGCAAAATGCCTGGCTGACCTCTCCCATTTTTGAAGAGATTATATTTAGTATGCCGATTGAGACAAGATGGGAGGAGGCTATGAGAAAGGTAGGAGTAGATCCCGCCATGCTTTTAGCTACATCAGGTAATGCATGAGTGATTCACTGTCGCTTAATTAGTGCCTGAACGAAAACTGTCTTTTCCGCCAATATCTGCGTCAGACTCAAATTTTAACCCGCCACCGAACTTTGGTGGGTTAATCCTCGAAATACTACCCGTATTACTGTGGTTAAAATTTTCGTGTTGACTCGGGGCATCCATGCCCCTCGCCCTTGCGGGCAGCTTGATAGCTGTCCAAATCTGCTATCCTGCAGATTTGTCCTTGATCTTAACGAAAAATCCTAGTTTTCGTTCGGGCACTAATTACCTAAAACCTAAATCTTAAAACCTAAAACATGATAAATTCGGCTTTTTACGAACTCATTAACAGCTGTTAAGACACATTATTCTTTTCAGTCTTCTATCTACTGTAATAACCTTATTTTACCTCATATATTTCACAAGTCTGATTTACCGTATTTTTTAATTTGTTTGATATTCTTTTTGAAATATTCGGACTGATGGCGGCATGGCGGCTTTACTTGTGTAGCGAAAACCATCTATTTCTGTTTTGTTTTTTGTTTTACTTTGTTTTTTGTTTTCTTTTTTTTAAGACAAATTTTGTCTTTCTTTACAAATGCACAGAGCTTAGGATTATAATATTCTTTGCAATTTAAGGGATTATACAGCGGGCATTCAGGATGTTTTTCTGACATAGACTCATTTTTCCTTCATTATTTAGTTTCCATCCAGAAATTGCCCTTTTCCGCAATCTCTGCGTCAATCTGCGGAATTACTTGTGCGGCGTACCACTTGTACGCCTCCGCGTAATTCCTTGATTTCCTTGACCTTGCGAAAAATTGCTAATTTCTGTATTGGAAACATAATTTGTGCCTAATATAGATTTATGATTTATGGATGGGCACTATTTATTTTTTATCCGAAGAAACGAACTGTTCCTTATGCGTTACACAAGTAATAAATCTATAGCATGAAATCTTTAATTTTACAAGGTATTATGTTCACACCACAAATTTTATCCGCTTTCGGTGTGATTTTTCAGTAAAGATTTATTAGTCCCTATCTAATGTCACTTGGATAGTTCTTATTCAAGTGTATTTCGATGAAAGCGGCCCATCGACATATATTTTCTTCAAGGCGATATGAACCTTGACATTGCAGCGTGACCCAATATTTTAGAATTTATGAAATGTTTGAAATCGTATAAAAAACCGTGCTATAAATCCTAAATATTGGGTCACTGCAAAAAATGGTGCGATCTGATAAACCTATCGCCTTTCAGAAAACACATGGCGATGGTTCTTCACTGCTAACATGGTGTAAAAACATTACCATGGTATGAGTTTACACAAAAATATGGGTGCGAAACTTGAGTTTAAAATAAATCGCTTTGACAATTAATTTGATACATTGTAATAAACAGCGCCAACGTCAGGGCCGTTTTTTTACATAGAATTCCAAATGTTTTATCAAAATAAAAAATTTAACTTGAAATGGATACATTTAACTCACTAAAAAAAGAACTTCTGCAGATAAACCAGGATATCTCGACACTTTTTTCTGATGCCGTATCGATAACCGGGATGTCTGATCATTCCTTTACAGATTGGCAAAAGACATGTAGCAATATTTATAAACAGATGTCGGAACAAATTATTCGTGTTGCTGTTGTGGGAACCATTAAATCCGGTAAAAGCACATTTATAAATGCGCTGTTCAAGGGCGATTATTTAAAACGGGGCGCAGGGGTTGTTACATCGATTATTACACGAGTGCGCAGCGGGAAACAGCTTAACGCCAAACTTTTATTTAAATCCTGGGATGAGGTTAATTCCGAGATAGATCAGGCCCTGGTTCTATTTCCATCTGTAGACTGGCGTACAGAAAAGAACAGGTTCGACATAAGGCGAAAAGGCGAGCGAATTGATCTTCAAAAGGCATTATCCTCTCTGGGCACAAAACATCTATTTACCAATTATTCCCGGAATCTTAACAGTGTTCTTCTAACCTCATACATTAAAGGATATGAAAAGGTAAAAGACATGATTTCCTCAGATACTATAACGAGTCATTATGAGGACAACAAGTTTACAGAACACTGGGCTTTTGTGGGTGACGGATCTATGGCGGTCTATCTTAGAGATATTGAACTGGAAATAGATTCAGGAAATATTGATTCCAATATAGAAATTGCCGACTGCCAGGGAAGCGATTCTCCCAATCCCCTTCATCTCGCCATGATCCAGGATTATCTGCTCTTAACTCATCTTATTATCTATGTGGTTAGCAGCAGAACCGGACTTCGGGAGGCCGACCTCAAATTTTTATCCATAATAAAAAAAATGGGGATTATGGATAACATCTTGTTTGTTATAAATTGTGATTTCAGCGAGCATGAATCGATCAACGACCTTCATGCTCTGGTTGAAAAAGTAAAAGAAGAGCTTTCAATAATAAAACCGGATCCAGAGATTTATTCAATATCAGCGCTTTTTAACCTTTTCAAAGTGCTAAATGGAAACCTGTCACAAAAAGATAGGCTGAGACTTGCGCAATGGGAAAAAGAAATGGAGTTTACAGATTTTTCAGACCGGGAAACAGATCGTTTTGAATCCTTGTTTTATAATAAACTGACCCGGGGAAGTTTCTCTCTGCTTTTGAAAAACCATCTTGAACGTCTTAGTGTGATTTTATCGGGAATGGCTCATTGGATTTTAGTCAATCAGAATATTCTTGCCGGAGATGCCGATAGTGCAAATGAATTCATTGAAAAAATAAAACATAATCAGATAAGGATGAACAAGATAAAGTCGATGATGAAAAATACGCTTGACGGTTCCATTCAAAAGATAAAGCGCGAGTTAAAATCAGATATTGATCGTTATTTTGACGTCCGATCCGGAGATCTATTAGGTGAGATTGTTGAATTTGTCAGAAACTATGCCGTGCCCTATCAAAAAAATGAAGAAAACCTTAAAGCAGCCGGTTTTTCAAACACCCTATATCTGGTTTTTCAGGAATTCAAACAGGCGCTTGACACTTATATGGCTGAAAAAATAAATCCCGAAGTAATCCATTTTGTCAGAGAAAAGGAGACACGGATCAATGAATATCTGGATTCCATCAGCAGTTCATTCGATTTCATGGTACAGGATGCTATCATTGAATATAATAAGATGATGGGAAATTTTGGAATTAACAAGTCTCGAAAGAGCCAGGAAAAAATCGGATTGCCTGACATAGACTCGATAAAGGGTATAACCGGATTAGCGCCTCCTCCGGCAGTTGCGTCTATGAATTATACGGCAAGAATGAAAACCGAAGCAGTTATACGTCTCTGGTTTTATACCGTTCTTAAGTTTTTTAAAAAATTTTTAAAAAAACCGATTCAAAGTAAAAACGAACAGGAAGTGCTGGCATTGAAGGATGGTATATTGCGTATGAAGCGTGAAACAGAAAAATCGGTGATTTTTCATTTCAAGGACTATCAGGAGAACATAAAATTTCAATATATATATAAACTTATTGAAGCGGCATCAAATAGCCTTTACGAAACGTTAATCGATCGCTTTCGGGTATATGTTACAGATCTTTCAGATATCGTCGAACTGATAAACAACAAGCTGATTGACAAGCAACGGGCATCTGAAATCTTGAAAGACATGGAGCAAACTTCAATGGGAATCGATGGCAGGATAAATATAATAAGAGAAAAGATAAAGTCGATCGGATTGACTGATGATTAGCAAAGGAGGTGTTATTATGGGTGATAAGGAAACCAGAATCATCGCCGTTGCAAATGAAAAGGGTGGCGTTGGGAAAACCGTTACGGTGATAAATCTTGGAGCAGCTTTTTGCAGAGAAGGAAAAACCGTTCTCGTTGTGGACATGGATCCGCAGTTTAACGCGACCCGTGGACTGGGTGTTGACGTCGAAGCCGGAATGCTGACGGTATACGATCTCATAAAAGATAATATATCGATTCGGGCGGCAGATGTGATTGTTCCGACAAAATGGGAAGGTCTTGATCTTATACCGTCCCATGTGGACCTTGCCGGTGCGGAGGTAGAACTGATTGACAAGACTGGAAGGGAAAACCGGTTGAAAGAAGCCCTTGATAGTATATCCGGAGAATATGATTTCATACTCCTGGATACCCCACCCAGTCTTTCCCTGCTGACCGTCAATGTATTGGCTTATGCCAAAGAGGTTATTGTACCGTGCCAGACACATCCGTATGCTTATGCCGCACTGGATGATCTCTTTGACACTATTTTTGCCGTTAAGGAGAATATTAATACGGATCTTAGGATAACAGGTGTTGTTGCGACCTTGTTTGACTCCCGGACAAGGATAAGCCATAACATTTTGGAAAAGCTGAAAAACGATGAGAGGTATGCTGACTTGCTTTTCGACACAGTCATAAGGGTTAATACAACGATTGCGGAAAGTGCTGATGTAAAAAAGCCTGTGATTTTTTACAGAACGACCAGCTACGGTTCATTAGACTACACGAGTCTTGCCCATGAATTGCTGGCATACTACTAACCCGAATATTTCATGAAGATTTTCGAGAGGCCTTTTTATTAGTAATGAAAACCGCTTGTTATTTACAATTTTGCTTCTAGTTGTCAGGTGACAGTTTGTACCGAAAATTTTCTTGTTCAATTTCTCAAAAATTTTCACCCTTCGGGCCAACCCCAAATAGAAAACCTTAGCCATGCCAAAAGGAACATTTCGCTTTTATGAAGAATTAAATGACTTTCTTCCAAAGCACAGAAGAAAAACTGATTTTGAAGCACATTTTAAAGGAAAAAGATCAATAAAAGATATGATAGAAGCACTCGGAGTTCCTCATACGGAAATTGATCTAATTTTGGTAAATGGAAAATCAGTAGATTTTAATTACATTCTCCGAAATGGAGACCGAGTCAGTGTATATCCTGTTTTTGAATCCCTCAATATTACGGATGTTACCCTGCTCAGAAAAATTCCACTTCGCAGGAACAAATTTATAGCTGATATCAACCTTGGGGATATCGTTAAATATATGAGAGTCCTGGGATTTGATTTATTTTACGACCCCTTACTTTCCACCCGTGAAATAATTGAAATATCCAATACAGAAAACAGAATAATACTCACCCAGAGCAGAAAGCTCCTTAAATTCAAAGAAGTAAACCATGGAATTTTTTTACGCCCGGGTACGACCCAGGAACAGATAAGACGAATTATAAATTATCTGGATATTAAAGATAATATAAAGCCTTTTTCAAGATGTCTTGGTTGCAACACCCTATTAAAGAGCGTATCAAAGGAAAAAATCTTAAATAGAATTCCTCCAAAGACAAAAGAGTTTTGCGATGAATATGTTCAATGCTCATCATGCGATAAAATTTACTGGAAAGGAACTCATTTTATAAATATGAAAAAGGTTGTTAGGCAAATACTTGGTGACTTCTCAATAAGTTCTGGTGTATTAAACGATCATATTGACCCGACCTCATAATTTATTGAGATGTTACAATACTTGACCAAATCGAATATTAATGCTTCATTACACACCGGACAGGAAATATGAGCAAACTCTCATCTCAACCATTTTTTAGACACCCTAATCTGGTTATAGCGCCCTGTAAATACGGCCACGGCGTTTTCACAACCGATTATATTCCGGCCCAGACGACACTGGAAGAGTGCCATCACTTGCGCATCAGAACAGGAGATTGCTCTGGTATTATAGATGACTATGTTTATGCTCTGGAGCCGGAG
This sequence comes from uncultured Desulfobacteraceae bacterium, assembly GCA_964492995.1. GTDB lineage: Bacteria > Desulfobacterota > Desulfobacteria > Desulfobacterales > UBA11574 > S5133MH16. The sequence goes on from CAZBOB010000021.1 coordinate 29,238, forward strand.
CATGACGATTCGGAAAAAGAATCCGAATACTATTCGCTTCCCCTGGGGTGGGGAAGTATTTTCAATCATGCCGACGAGAACAATACCGAATATTGGCACGATCCCGAGCGGGACCTGATCGTTTTTCATACGATAAAAGATGTTTCTGCCGGTGAGCAGCTTTTTATCAATTACGGCAAGGCTTGGTGGGAGACGCGTGAACTCACGCCCGACAACGACAAATGAGGCCGTCTGAATAAACAATTGGAAATCTATATTTCAAGGATAAATTCATCACATTACGGCTCGTGAAAAATTCGAGTTAGTTTTGCCGTAGCTTGATCAGACTATTTCTCGCAAATTCTATTTTAGGATCCATGGCCAAGGCCATCTCATAATATTTTATGGCTTTTCCTTTTTGGCCCATATCCCGATAATTTGAAGCAATATTGGCATAATCGATAGCTGAACCCGGGTCAAGCTGGAGAACCTTTTTGAAACATGCTATGGCCTTTTCATGCTCTTTAAGTTTGAAATGGCTGAATCCCATTAAGTTATAGATATCCGTTCTTTCTTTGTCATACTTTTCCGCATTTTTTAATACTGCAAGCGCCCTTCGGTATTCCCCCATTTCTTTGAGACAGACACCCATGTAGGAATAAATACTGGGGATGTCCTGTTCTTTGGGATCAAGTTCCAGAGCCCGGTTGAAATAGCGGAGCGCTGATGCCGGATTATTTAGAGCAAGGTGGCATGAACCCAGATAAAATTGGATGTAATATTTGCCCGGAAGCATTTTTTCTATCTTTGTAAGCTCATTAATAGCCATGTCAGGACTTTTGTTTTCAGTGATAATTTTGGCAGAAAACATCCCCACACTTGTTCCCAGGGCCCGCTCTCTGAAATGTGCCCCGGGTATAATGGTATAAAAAGCCGGTATTTCAAGCAACGGATGCATTGTATTGACGACAATGACTTCCATACTTTTTTTTGAGAGAGCAGATATTAAGTTTTGAACCTCAACCTTAATATTCTCATTCGAAATGTCAGAAAGGGTATTGATATCTATTTTTTTACCCGGGCTGATTATAAAATCGGCGTCCTCTACTTTTGTAAATTTTGGAAGGCCGCTGGCCACATAGTTGGAACCTGTATTAAAATCACCGGCAAGCTGGGCTACTTCTGTAAGGGCACGACTTAGGGCCTTTTCCGGGTCGGGTGTTGTTCCGGCTGTCCAGACTATTTCACTCTTTGCCGGGAAATTTAAAGGATCATAGGCCAGAACACCAACGGAAGGGATGCCCATGTCCAGAGAAAAATCTGAAATATAGAATTTTACGCCGTTATTTCTATATTTTTGTATCATTTCCACAACCATCGGGTCTGTGGCTGAATCCGCATTAATTGCCGGCATGTTCAGACGTTTTCTGCTGATGATTGAAGATACGTGCCGTTCAACAATTTCGCAGATACCCTGACTTATTGCTTCCTCAACGCAGTTGCCGGCCGATGGACCGTTGAACTCATTTATAGTGAAAAACCAGTTAAAAGGGATTGCGACTTCTTGATTCCGGGTCAGATTAAAGGCATGGGTCCATTTTAAAGGAAGGTCCTCAAATATCTTTCTGGATATTTCCAGATCATCTGAATCATCGTGTACGGACCGGGCGATCATCTCAAAAGAAATGGCTCTGTCTTTTATGTCACGGTATTTTTTAATAAAAAAGTTTTTTGGATTTTTATAGAAGCTAAAAAAACTGTATCTTTCGGCAAGCTCCATTACCGCACTGGCTTCAGACTGCTGGGGAGTAGCCCCTTTCCCCATCTGTTTTTTTGTTCCAATAATTTTAATTGCATCCTTACCGCAGCTACTGAAATAGACCGGAATACCCAATCTTCCATTATCGATTCTAACCGTGTATTCAAGGATATCAAGATTAACCTTTTTTAATTTTTCCTTGAATCTTCTGACCGTTTCTCCAGGTGAAAATATTTTATCCTGGTCCAAGGTAAAACGCTTAAAGGCGTCATTTAATATAATCTTATGTGTCATAAATTTCCTTTTTTCAAACAACTTAAACTGATAAAATAAAATTTTAAATTTTTATAGGACTATAATACAAGTTTTAAAAAGATCAAAATATTATGAAAAATTTTTTTAAATTGACCGCTTTGGTACAATCTGATATGAGATAGTGATTATTTTGTGGGGATGTAGCTCAGTCGGGAGAGCGCGGCGTTCGCAACGCCGAGGTCGAGGGTTCGATTCCCTTCATCTCCACCAAATCCCCTTAACTAATTTAACGCCACGGAACTTCTACAATTTATTGAAAATAAAAGTATTTTTTAGACTTATATTTTTAACTCGGACATGGCCCCAGTGAAATAGAAAAAAGTTTCACGGGGTAAAAATAATGGAATGATGGAAAATTGGAATGATGATTTAAAGAAGATGACATTTCTCTATTTAATTCCTGTCAAGAGGAATTTTACAATAACCAACTTCCCATTTTCCCAGAACCCAATATTCCAGTGTCCCAATATTCCAACATTCTCCCGCTATATAGCGGGATGAGCGAAGCGAACTAACTTGCACCGGTCATTGATGTGATATCCAATAATACTGCACCATACTCTGTGAGAAATATCCATGCGTTTGCCGTAAATGCAACGCGAGGTCCAAAAGGGAAATATACAAGCAAGGAACAATAAGATTATGAAACGTATCGCTAAAATTGAACGTGAAACAAAAGAGACCAAAATTACAATGGAGCTTAATTTAGACGGCGGCGGCAAAGATAAAATATCCACCGGAATCCCTTTTTTTGATCATATGCTGACACTTTTTACCGTTCATGGCTTTTTTGATCTTTCCATTGATGCCACCGGAGATATTGATGTTGATTTCCATCACACGATCGAAGATGTGGGTCTTGTCTTGGGGGATGCTTTTGACAAGGCTCTCGGCGATAGAAAAGGAATAAAACGATTCGGCCATGCAGTTACACCAATGGATGATGCCTTATCTTGTGTTGCCATTGATTTGTCTAAACGTCCCTTTCTGGTTTATAATGTTCCCCAAAAAGCAGATGTGGGAGGGGATAATTTCACGTCTCTTACAAAGGAATTTTTAAGGGCATTTTCAAACCGGAGCGGAATGAATCTACATATAAATGTTCTTTATGGAGAAAATGAGCATCATATTCTCGAGTCTATTTTCAAAACCATAGCAAGGGCTCTGGATCAGGCAACTTCTTTTGATGGTCGCTTAAAGGGCATTCGATCTTCAAAAGGTGTTTTGTAATAATGTATAAAAATAAATTGAAAAATAAAACAACCTTATGGATTAAAATTTTTCTTTTAACGGTTATACTGTTTTTTCCGGGATGCAGAAAAAATATCGTGGTCAAGGAAAATGTTCTGCCGACATCAGGCATAGAAAAAATTCTGATTTTCCCCTTTAAAAATATGTCCGCGGTGTATGGTGAAAATGTGAATGTCCGTTGTCCGATCTCTGGGAAGGTTTTCATGACAGGAAAGGTTGCTGAAGGGGCAAATAATATGCTTACGGAGCAGCTGTTTGTTTTATTGAAGGACCGAAAAGATATTGAGCTGATTCCCGCAAGTCAGTCTCAGGGAGTTGTGTCAGATCTGTTATCAGAGGATAAAAAAAGGTTGTCGGAACTAAATTTGTTGATAGAAACAGGACGTGCCCTGAAGGCCGATTTGGTATTGTCAGGGTATATTTTTCGTTTCAGGGAACGTGTGGGAGGCAAATATTCCGTGGATCTGCCTGCCTCTGTGGCATTTGATATCAATCTTATCCGTGTGGCAGATGGTCGTTTATTATGGAGTGATCATTTTGACGAAACTCAACGGCCGTTATCTGAAAACCTTTTTCAACTTGGCTCCTTTTTGCAAAGAAAGGCCAAATGGATTACTGCAAATGAGATGGCCGTGTCCGGTCTTAAAAATATTCTTAAAACCTTTCCTGTCTCAAATAAACCTGAACCAACACAGTAAACATATTACCCCAATCTTGCATGAAAATTAATGAGAATCTTCGCATATGAAAGCCTCCGACTCCTGCAAGATTCAGGTTTTAACAAAACACGAAAGTACAATTACCTGTAACTTTTCAATAAAACACAAAACCTTCACAAGGAAAATTTTACAGCATGATTATAATCCCCGCGGTTGATATAAAAAATGGAAAATGTGTGAGACTTCTTCAGGGGCGTATGGATGAAGAAACGGTATTTTCAGATAATCCTGCTGCCATGGCAAAAAGGTGGGAAGATGAGGGTGCAGAAATTATTCATGTGATTGATCTTGACGGTGCAGTTGAAAAAAGTCCGCAGAACTTAAATTCCATAAGGAACATCATAGAGCGTGTCACTGCGCATATTCAGGTGGGGGGTGGAATCAGAAACGAAAAAACGGTTGGATTGGTACTGGATCTTGGCGTTCAAAGGGTCATTATTGGCACTCAAGCGATTCGAAACCCAAATTTCGTGAAAGACGCATGCAAGGCATTCCCCGGCCGGATTGTTGTGGGCATCGATGCGCGAAACGGGCTTGTTGCAATCGAGGGATGGACAAAAACCACTAAAATTAAGGCAGTGGATCTTGCAAAACAATTTGAGGATTGCGGTGTCGCCGCGATCAATTTTACAGACATCCACAGGGATGGGATGCAGACCGGTCCAAACATTGATGAAACCCGGCGTCTGGCGGAAGCTGTCTCCATCCCTGTGGTTGCTTCCGGCGGCGTCTCAACAATAGAAGATATTAAAAATATACTACCGTTAAAAGAAGTAGGGGTGGTGGGTGTTATCACCGGCAGAGCGTTGTACAGCGGAAGTCTGAAACTTAAAGAGGCTATTGAAATTGCAAAATAGCAGAATTAAGGTATCAAATATAACTAATTGAATTGATTTAAATACCAATAAAACTTCTTGACAAAATCGAATTTAGTAATTATTTTTTTTAATTATCCTTCAAAAAACATGATTATTAAAGCTTAATTTTTGATGGAACTTATTTATAGAACAGATACAGATCTTCGATTATTTCAACTTAAGCACATATTAAGCACATACGAACATGTGCAAAACTTCATCCCATTTACGATCCTTCCGTTATTGTCAGTCATTCCGGTTTCATAGCGATGGAGGTTGGTCTTTTTGACAATTTATATTCCCGAAGATAAAGTTTCAGAAATTAAGAATACAGCTGATATCGTTGAGGTAGTTTCGGAAGTTGTGGTTCTGAAAAAGACCGGTAAGAACTATGTTGGCCTTTGCCCGTTCCACTCGGAAAAAACCCCGTCTTTTACCGTTAGTCCGGAAAAACAGATATTCTATTGTTTCGGGTGTGCTGCAGGTGGGAATGTTTTTAGCTTTCTTATGAAACACGATGGCATGTCTTTTCCTGACGCAGCCAAAATACTTGCCGGACGATATGGAATCGACATCCCGACCACTACAATGTCTCCAGAGCAAAAACGGCGGGTGAGCCAAAGGGAAAGTCTTTTTGCCGCGAACAGAGAGGCCATGGAGTTTTTTCGTAAGCAACTTCTTGATGATATTTCAGGAAGACGAGCAATGGAATATCTTAAAAAACGGGGAATAAACAAAGAGATATTCGATAATTTTTATTTAGGATATGCGCCCAAAGGTTGGGACAATCTATTACGTTTTTTTACAAAAAAGAATATTTCCCTTGATCTTGTTGAAAAAGCTGGCCTGATTGTTTCAAGAAAAGAAAAGAGTGGTTTTTATGATCGTTTCAGGGATCGTTTAATATTCCCAATTTTTGATTTAAATATGCAGGTGATCGGTTTTGGCGGGCGGGTAATGGATGACTCCCTGCCAAAATACCTCAATTCTCCGGAAACACCGGTATATAACAAAAGTCGTTCTTTATACGGTTTGCACTTGGCAAAAATGAAATGCAGGGAGAATGAAAGGGTCTTCATAGTTGAGGGATATTTTGATCTACTAGCACTTCATCAGCATGGTCTTCAGGATTCAGTTGCAACTTTAGGTACATCCCTTACACCCGAACATGTTCAGCTTCTTAAAGGTTTTGTCGGTAAAGATGGCAGGGTAATACTTGTGTTTGATTCAGACGATGCCGGTATCAAGGCTTCTAAGAGAAGCATAGAGGTATTTGACAAAGGATATATTAATGCTCAAATTATTATTTTACTTGATGGATATGATCCGGACTCATATATATTCGAATTCGGGGTTGAATCCTTTCTGGATCTCGTTTCCGAGGCGCAGGGTATCATCCCCTTTCTCATGGATTCTGCCGTGAAAAAGCACGGACTTTCCATTGAAGGAAAAATTCGTATAATTTCAGAGATGAAAGAGCCTCTGGGATCTATTAGTGATAACATACGAAGATCATTATATATCAAAGAACTTGCCGAGTGTATAAACATTGATGAATTCGCTGTTCTTGAAAAGATCAGGAAAATATCGGTTCGAAATAGGGATAGAGCAAAAAGGCCAACTTGGCCAAACACTGATTTGGGACGCGGTCATCACAAAACAAGTTTTCCGGATAAGGCTCAAGAAAAAGTCTTTCAAGGCAAATGGGATAAGCTGGAGCGCCAGATCATAGCAATGATGCTTCAATTCCCGCAAATTTTATCCGAAATATATGAGCGTAATATACTCGATCTTTTTGAAAATAATGCCTTAAAATCAATTGGTCAGGTGCTTTTAACGCATAAGGATGACGCAAAAATACAAGCATCTGATATAATTAATTTAATTGAAGAAAAAGAGCAAAAAAACATTGTCGCCTCTCTGGCAATTGGAGAAGATATATGGGATCATGAAACATGCATTGGCATTATCACTCGATTTGAGTCGATCCGAAGGAAAAGTGAAAACAAGCTGTTAGAAAAGATAAAGGCGGCTGAAAAGGACAACGACCTTGAGTTGCTCGCAAAATTGTTGAATCAAAAACAAAAAATAGCACTATTAAATGAAAAAAAGAAAATGGCGCTGTTGAAATAAAAGAAGAAAAGAATGGAATCTGCAGGAGGCTAAAGTCAATGGCAAAGAAATCTGCTAATAATCGGGAAAAAAGAAAGAAGATTCCCAAAAAGACTCTTGAAAAATTGATTTCCAAAGGAAAACAGCGGGGGTTTTTAACTTATGATGAAATTAATAAGGCGCTTCCAGATGATATGCTTTCCGAACAGATTGATGAAACGCTTATTATGTTTGATGATCGTGATATTGAAATAATAGACGAAAAAAAGAACAAGTTGCCGGCCAAAGTAAAAAAGGTCAAGATTTCTGATACTTCTGTTTCTGATTATGGTTCCGTAACCGACCCTGTTAAAATGTATTTGAGAGAGATGGGCTTGGTGACCCTTTTGAGTAGAGAGGGAGAGGTTGTTATCGCAAAGGAGATAGAAGCCGGTGAACAGGAAATTTTAAAATCACTGATAGATACGACCATAGGAGTAAAATGCATTTTAGAGCTCGGGCGAAAGATTGAAAACGCTGAGTTGCGTCCAAGACGAGTATTAAGGGATGTAAGGGAGATCGAAGAAGGGGATGCATATGTTGAGGAATCGATTCAGATCGAAAATTATTTAAAAACCGTACATTTAATTAAAGCTATTGATGATGAAAACAGAGCATACAGGAAAAAACTTTTTTCTTCTAATCTGGATCTCGATGAAAAGCGTCGTATAAGAAGGTGTATCTCTCGCAGGAATAAAAAAATTTTCGATCTGCTAAAAGATTGGCGGTTTGAAATAGGAGTTTTAGATAAAATCGATAAACTTATCAGGGAGCAGATCGAATGGATGGATTCCATGAATCGAATGATCTTGATGTGTGCGGACACACTTAATGTATCCGTAACAGAGATCCGTTCCAATCTTAACACCAAGAAAAAATTTATCAAATGGCTCAGTTCCCTTAGTGAACTATCCAAAGATGAGATTGCTGTACTATTCGGAGATCTTGAAAATATTCAGGATCAGCTTGCAGAGAGGGAATATGCCATCAAGGCAAAGAACAGGACATTAAAAAGAATTGTGTCCAGCATTGAAGAAGGACGCTTTAGAGCAAAACTTGCCAAAAGTGAGCTGACCAAAGCCAATTTACGCCTGGTGGTCAGTATTGCAAAAAAATATACCAACAGAGGCCTTCAGTTTTTGGATTTGATCCAGGAAGGAAATGTCGGTCTTATGAAAGCCGTCGACAAATTCGAATATCGCCGCGGCTATAAATTCAGTACATATGCCACATGGTGGATAAGACAGGCCATAACAAGGGCGATCGCTGATCAGGCAAGAACAATCCGGATTCCGGTCCATATGATTGAAACAATAAACAAACTTATCCGTACTTCCAGGTACCTTGTACAGGAGCTAGGACGAGAGCCTACTCCTGAAGAAATAGCGGAAAAAATGGAAATTCCCTTATTCAAAGTGCGTAAGGTTTTAAAGATTGCAAGAGAACCCATATCGCTGGAGACGCCTATTGGTGAGGAAGAGGACAGCCATCTCGGTGATTTCATAGAAGATAAAAAGTTCATGTTGCCTTCGGATGCTGCTGTAAGTCTGAATCTAGCCGAACAGACGAGAAAGGTCCTTGCAACATTGACCCCGCGTGAGGAAAAGGTACTGCGTATGCGGTTCGGTATTGGTGAAAAGGCGGACCATACTCTAGAAGAGGTGGGTCAGGATTTTGCAGTGACACGTGAAAGGATCAGACAGATAGAAGCAAAGGCCCTGAGAAAACTTAGACATCCTACCAGAAGTCGTAAACTTAAAAGTTTTATTGAGAACTTAGAGCAAACATAGCTTGACAAAATCATTTTCTGAAGTTAGATAATCTATTTTTATGTTGCCTTATGGGCCCATAGCTCAGCTGGCAGAGCCACCGGCTCATAACCGGTCGGTCCCTGGTTCGATTCCAGGTGGGCCCACCATTTTTATTGTGGACTTTTTAGGCCCCTATTTTTTTCCCTTACGGTGATTGCATAATAAAATGACATGATCTTATGTCTACCTTTCGGCATTGTTAATATAACTTGCAGGCTAAATATGCAAAAGAATCAAGGCGTGGTTATAACAAATAACCACGCCTTTTTCGTTGATTAAAAGTTGAACCAAAAAATATACAAATTGTAGAGTGATTTTATGGAAGCAAAAATCTTTGATATCATCAAGGCAATGGAGACAATTGCTCCAATCTGGCTTGCAGAAGAATGGGATAATGTCGGACTGCAGGTTGGGCAGAAGAACTGGCCGGTTCGAACGATCTGGATAGCTCTGGACCCTGGCCCGGATGTCGTCAATGATGCCTGCAGAAATGGCGTTGACCTTTTAATTACGCATCATCCTCTTATATTTCATCCGTTAAGGTCTATCAATTTAAATACGGCTGTCGGCTCCATAATTCAAACGGCAATCCAGCACCAAATGGCTATATTTTCAGCTCATACCAATCTTGATAATGCAATTGATGGTTTGAACGATGTCCTTGCACGACGGATTGGGATTAAAAACCTGAAAGTGCTCGGGAAGGTCGGTGCCACGGAAAATTACAAACTGGTATTGTATGTACCTATGGCGTATGAACGACAGATTCTAAATTCTATTTTTGAAACAAAGGCCGGTGAAATAGGTTCGTATACATGCTGTTCGTTCAGAAACAAGGGTACAGGTACATATAGACCGGGATCTTCATCAAAACCGTTTGCCGGTAAAGTCGATGAAATTTCCCATGTCGATGAAATCAGAATCGAAACAGTTGTACGAAAGAGTGATTTAAACAGCGTTATCGAACATGTAAGGAAAAATCATCCATATGAGACTATGGCATATGATATATACCCACTGATAGAAAATGAAGACATGCAAGGTTCCGGCAGGATCGGAGATCTTGGTGAAAGCACAGAACTTATATCCTTTGCGCGATCAATTAAAGAAAAATTGGGGCTTAACTCAGTAAAAATTGCAGGAAATCCTGATTTAACAGTAAACACAGCAGCTGTCTGTACGGGAAGCGGTTCAAGCCTAATGAACAATTTTATTTCATCCGGAGCCCAGGTTTATATCAGCGGAGATTTGCGGTATCACGATGCTAGAGCTGTGGAAGCTGCAAATCTTGGGCTTATCGATATCGGCCATTTTGCATCGGAGCATTTGATCGTCGATGTGCTTGCAGACCGACTTGAAAAGATTTTGTCTAAAGACGGGTTTTATGTAAAAGTTGAGGCATATGGACTTGAAAATGACCCGTTTATGATATTATAATACAATAATATTGTACGAGTCGGAGGCTTTCATATGCCCCGAATAAAGTATGGAGTCGGGTCAATATGATTGTTTAATTCACCAGAACTTATTGAGAACTGACATATTCGAGACGTAATTTTAATAGGTATTGGGCAATATGAAAGAACAAATTTCTTTGCTTGTTAAGCTGCAGGTAATAGAGACAGAAGCCGGGAACATCAAATCAAAACTTAATGACACACATAATAAGCTTGAAGCTCTGGATGCAGGTCTCAAGGAGTTTGAACGAACCTTAGAAGAACAAGAGTCTATCATCGATAAGTTGAAGAAACAGTATAGGGACTATGAATCTGATTTGCGAATAAATCTCGACAAGGAAAAAAAGACTCAGGCAAAGCTTAGATCTGTGAAAACAAATAGAGAGTATCAATCATTATTAAAGCAAATCGAAGAGGAAAAGGCTAAAAATTCCGAAATTGAAGATAAGATGATAGAATGCCTGGATCGCATGGATGAAACTGAAAAGATCATTGCAGTGAAAAAGGATGAATATTTACTGCTCTCCGATAGCGTAAGGAATGAAAAAGAGATCATAAAACGGGAATCGGAACAGGGGAGGATAAAGCTTTCGAAACTTGATAAAGACCGGGAGAAAGTTTCCAGTATGATAGATCCGGAATTAATGAAAAAGTACTTAATGACAAAGAAACAAAATTCGGGAGGACTTGCGGTGGTACCGGTTAAGGATGCTCTATGTCATGGATGTAATGTGAATCTTCCTCCCCAGTTGTATAATGAACTTTTTCTTGGCGACAGCTTGAAGTTTTGCCCCAATTGTCAGAGGATTATATACTTGAAAGAATCTTGATTTGTAATAGGAAAAAAAGGAAGCAAAGCTCAAAGACAAAAAATACGGTCCGAGCAGCCCAGATGATCGCTGGATCATTAAAAAATCCAGAGGAAAGTCCGAACACCATAGGGCAGGGTGCTTCATAACGTGAAGTCGCGGCAACGTGAAGGAAAGTGCAACAGAAAATATACCGCCCCGCATTTAAGCGGGGTAAGGGTGAAAAGGTGCGGTAAGAGCGCACCAGTTTCCTGGGTGACCGGGAAAGCTTTGTAAACCCCACCCGGTGCAAGACCAAATAGAGGAGCGTTTGAGAGCGGCCCGTTTGAGCTCCCGGGTAGGTCGCAAGAGGTGCCCGGCAACGGGCATCCAGAGATGAATGATCATTATCCAGTCCGGGGCAACCCGCATTGGGTACAGAATTCGGCTTATTGGCTGCTCGGACCGTACATAAATGTTATGATCTTTATTCATGAAGATACCTCGTGAGGTGATGCATATGCTTCATATAGAAGAACTCAAGGTCGAGGTCGGCGGAAAGACAATATTAAACAACGTTAGCATGGAAATACCCAAAGGGCAGACCCACGTACTTTTCGGACCCAATGGCTCCGGCAAGACCAGTTTGATGATGACCATTATGGGATTTTCCGGATATAACGTGACCCATGGAAAGATTATGTTTAAAGGTGAAGACATCACCGGAATGCCAATAAACGAGCGGGCTCGACTCGGTATCGGCGTTTCTTTTCAGAGACCCCCGACGATTAACGGGTTAACCACAAGAAATATTGTTGAAATCTGTGATGTAAATCGCTCAGTAGATGTTAATGAACTGGCAAAAGAGCTTAATTTTACCGATCTTCTTGACAGAGATGTAAACCGAAATTTTTCAGGGGGAGAAATAAAACGTTCCGAACTGCTTCAGCTTATGGCACAACAGCCGGATCTTGTTCTTCTTGATGAGCCCGAATCAGGAGTTGACCTTGAAAGCATTGTTGTTATCGGTAATACAATCAATTCACTTTTGGGCAGGCAAATCAAATGTCCCCAGAAGAGACCTCATAAAAAGGTAATCGGGGATCGGGGAAAATCCGCACTTGTTATCACCCACACCGGGAATATACTTGATTATATCACGGCGGACAGGGGACAGGTTCTCTATAACGGAGTTTTATGTTGTTCGAGAAACGCCAGAGAAATTCTAAAGTGGATCAGAGAATACGGATATGAGGAGTGCGTCAGATGTTCAAACGAGATAACGTCTTGGATATAACTATTGAAAACTACAACGTTGATGCAAAAGATCATGCCTATGTTGAAAAGCTTTCACAAATCGAGGCATCAGATGCAAAGCAGCTTTTAGACGTTGGTGTGGATATTGACGAACATGATCGTATAGGCACCTTTATTCAAAAAGACAAATCCGTGATACACTGCAAAACCAGGCAGGAGGGTATCGAAGTCATGGGCATATCCCAGGCCCAGGAAAAACACGGATGGCTTTCAGATTATATGTGGAAAAATATATCTCCGGATACCGATGAGTTTACCCTACAGGCCAAGAAAAATTCACACGAGGGTTACTTTATTCATGCCCTTGCCGGTGTTAAAACAAAGTATCCGATCCAATCATGTCTATATATTGCCAAAGAAGGATTTTCACAAAATGTTCACAATATCGTAGTTGCGGAACAAGGATCGGAGCTACATATCATTACCGGGTGTGCAACCGCTCCTCACCTGGTTTCAGGTCTGCATGTAGGAGTTTCTGAATTTTATGTAAAAAAAGACGCCAAGCTTACTTTTACCATGATTCATGACTGGGGGGAAAAGATCAATGTCCGACCAAGAACTGTGATCCGGGTTGAGGAAGGCGGGACAATCATCTCTAATTATATTTCCTTAAAACCCGTAGGTTCTCTTCAGATGTTTCCGACCACACATTTGAACGGAAAGGGCGCTGTTGCTCGATTTAACAGTGTTCTTGTGGCAGGACCGGGGAGTTTTCTGGATGTGGGTTCACGGATTGTGTTGAATGCTCCTGACACCCGCGCTGAGATAATATCGCGCGGAATTTCATCAGGAGGATCAATCATTGCCCGTGGTGATCTTGTGGGCAAAGTTGCCGGCATTAAAGCACACCTGGAGTGTAACGGTTTGATATTAAATGACGGGTTCATGCAGGCTATTCCAGAGCTTTCCGGATACGTTCCCGGTGTGGAAATGTCTCACGAAGCTGCTGTGGGTAAAATCGATCAACAGGAAATAGAGTATCTAATGGCAAGGGGTCTTGATGAAGAAGAGGCAATATCTACAATTGTTCGAGGGTTTTTAAATGTGGACATCGAAGGATTGCCGACGGATCTGAAAAAGAAACTTGACGAGACAATTTCTGAAACCCAGAAGGAAATGATGTAGATAATGAAATTTCAGAAAACTGTTTGCGATATCTCTTTTGCGGAGAAAGTTAGAATATTTTCTCACGATTATTTGAAAACTTGCATCTATATTTCAAATTTTGATTCTTCCCGGTATCTTTTTACCAAAAAGCTTTTTTCAGAACTGATAGCAACTTCCCAGGTTCTGGAAGACTTCCTCGATTTTCACGGCGCTAAAAACAACAAGGAATGGTTTTTTTACAGGGAACTTTCCGCTGCTGTCAGGCATCTGAGCCTTGGAGGCTACTCTCAGACACATATTTTAAATCGTCTCGATTTCTATGGTCTCCCAGATACTAAAATTTTTGAAAAGGAAGGCACTTCTACGCTTTATTTTATAAGAAAGACTATAATGAAATTGGCCCCGGTTATTCTGAATGAGGCCCGCCGGCTTAATATCCCTATACCTGACGAGAGTTATGATATGGCTGAATTTCCCGGTATTATAACCGGCGAGATTCTCGATTATGATATTGATGATACGGATAAGGACCAACAGAAAAAGCATATCGTTAAAATTGCAAGTGAATTTTTAAGCATCGCTGCAACGTTTGATCTTCTCAAATTTTATGAGCCATATGATCTGAAAGAGATATTAAAGATTGTACCGGAAAAGGTCAATGAAGTGAATATGAGGCGTTTTGAGATGCTTGTGCATAACCTTCAATCTTCTTTTGATACATATGTGATCCACGGCGGATATAGGTTTGGCAACAGAAAGCTCAAAGATTTGCGGGGTTATTTTTCGGTTGTATTTCACCTTCTTCAAATGATCGGAAGGCTGTTACATTTTTATGAGCGGCATCTACATAAAGCAGGATATAAAAATATTTACAAAAAAGTTCAGGATCGATTATCCGCCATGATTGATCCGGAAGAGCTTCTTGACCGCACCATTAATTACGGATTCTACTATGTCTGCCACTTTCTTACAACCGGTAAAGAACTGGCCCGGGAGATACTCAATGAAAATATTGAGCGTTCTTCCATTACAGTGGGTGTTCCTGTAAAGCTTGGCTTTCACAGCAGGCCCAGCCTTTTGGTGGCTAAAACCGTTCAGCACTACGGGGGGCAGGTGGAACTCTGTGTCGGCCAAGACCGGTTTGATGCCAGCAGTGTACTGGATATTCAATGGGCAGGGGGCAAGATACAAAAAGAAAACATTACCGAAGTTACTTTTGAAGGTGACACCCGGGCATTAAATGATATTGAAATCCTTGCAGGTGTCAATTACGGTGAAGATACAATGGGTAAAGGGATTTCACTTCCCAAGGAACTGAAATACCTGAAGTAGATAAAAATGTTAAGTGTAAATGATAATCGACAACCCATAATATAGTCCGGAAAATCCAGAATAGTGCCTAAAGTGAACTAAATCCGCCAAAGTACGGTGGCGGATAAAGTTTGAAGTGGCTAAAGCCCGCCCTGGTGCGACTCGTTCATATATATTGATCTGGCATAGGCATCATTACAAACCTAACTTTTTGAGTATAAAGTAATGGTGATCGGTCTGGGCCAGGGTTAAGGTGTCGCTTCGCTCCATCTATTTATATAAGAGTTGGCAGAATTCCACAACTTTAGGCATTTTAGATCACTTTAGATCATTTCACACTTTTTTAGTTGTAAAGTTTTTTAACATAAAAAGCACAAAAATTAAAAACAAAAGACTAATATGGTTTCTGCAATTATTGTTGCTGCCGGCAAAGGCATCCGGATGAATGACACGATCCGCAAGCAGTATCTGGACCTTGCGGGCCGACCGATTCTGGCTCATTCGGTAATAGCGTTTGATGCATGTGATCTGATAGATAAAATCTTTCTTGTTATCCCCAAAGAAGATATCGAATATTGCCGAAATACCATAATTCCCTTGCTGGAGCTTAAAAACGGGGTTGATCTTATACCTGGCGGTGAAGAGCGCCAGAATTCAGTATATAATGCACTTCAAGCCATGGATAAAAAGACCGACACGGTCGTTGTCCATGACGGCGTGCGTCCTTTTATTCAGCCTGAAAAATTGGAGTCGTGTATACTCGGCGCAAGAAAATTCGGTGCATGTATCCTTGGCATACCTGCCGGCGATACTATTAAGTGTGTCGGTAAATCGGGCTTTATTAAAAAAACACTTGCCAGAGACAACATCTGGTTTGCCCAGACCCCCCAGGCATTTAAATATGAATTGATCAAAAAAGCCCATGAAACTGCGCGGTATGATGGATATACCGGTTCTGACGATTCATTGCTTGTGGAACGGCTGGGGATTGATGTAAGAATTATTAACGGCAGCAAAAACAATATAAAGATTACTGTCCGGGAAGATCTGGTTGTTGCACGGGCTATGCTTGGTGCAATAACTGGATAAGGATTTGTGATGCCTATTTATGAATACGAACACTTAAAAAAACCATGCTCACTGGGCAGAGTATTTGATGTGAAGCAGTCGATTCGGGACAAATCATTGATGCAATGCCCCAACTGCGGTGGGCCGGTGCAAAAACTCATTTCTCGAATCAATATCAGCACACCTAAAACCAACAGCGAACTGCGCGACCTCGGTTTTACCAAGCTTGTAAAAAGAGATGACGGCGTTTATGAGAATGTAACGGCTCGTGATGGTGATCGTCGCATGGTCATCCGGGGTAAATCCGAAACCCTGCCGGATTTGAAAAAAACGATTAGAGATTAGCTTACATTTGGAGAAAATATGCACAAAAAAATGTGCATCATGCCCAGATTATTGTGCTTATTTATAAATAATTTAAAAGATTCTGCTCATCGCATTTATCCAATCTGCTTCAAAAGAAGTTTTTTTTTAAAATTTTAAAAAAGATTAACAATCCCCATTAGATAAAAATTCTCCTATCGATAGGGGCATAAAGCTCCCTATCCGCCAACTTTAGTTTTCACCATTAACTCACATAATTTAAAATCTGGGAAATCTTATAACCTCCTGAGTTTAAAAATTTTATAATGGGAACCTGTTTGTGAAATCATAATGGAAAAATGGAATGCTGGAATATTGGGGGTAAGAACGGCAATAAACCATTTTAATTCTAAAACTCCTTCAAACCCATCACTCCATTACTCCATCATTCCATTATTCCAATTGGGGCGAAGCCCCTAAGTTCTTTCTGGCATGATTCTTGGAGGAGCTTTTTCTCGATTGGGAATTCCCATTGGCCTTTTAGTGTTCGGAACAACAAACTATTAATCAAAAGGAGAAAAAAATGACAAAAACAAAAAGGTTGGTATTCTTGTTCATTGCAGTTGCAATCGTTATGGTTTTTATTGGGCCTTTATGGGCTGTAGACGCGGGAAAGATCAATTTGAACAAAGCAACAGTAGAAGAGCTAATTCAACTCAAAGGGATAGGTCAAAAATACGCAGAAAGGATCGTGGAATTCCGTGAGAAAAATGGACCTTTCAAAAAGACGGAAGATCTAATGAATGTTCCGGGTATCGGTCCCAAGATCTGGGAATCGAACAAAGACATGATTGTTGTAGAATAATAGTATGAAATCTGCGTAGTCAACCATTCCATATATGTGTGTGGTTGACTACGCACACAACATAATTGAAGCGACTCACTCGCGTTATATAAAATTTTGAAACGATTTTATTTTTTACTTGACATACTTCTCCAAAATATGTTCAACTGCTGAACACTCAAAAGACAAACGCCTACCCATTAAGTTAATATAGAAAAAATATAGATTACAGAAGATTACTTAATAAAACTTAATGTAATCCACTAAGCGGAGCCTTGTGCTCAGACAAGATACCTTCCACAATCCCACATTACCATATCTCAGAGACCTTTGAAAAACGTTCAATTTTGTTCAAGATCAAGGGAAGGCGAAAATTTTAATCACCCCAGTACGATCTGCCGGACCTACGGGGCAGGCAGGAATACATGGGGTATTTTGAGGATTAAAATTTGAGCCTGACGCAGGGATTGAGCAAAAGGGGGCAT
>CAZBOB010000022.1:0-45797 GCA_964492995.1 uncultured Desulfobacteraceae bacterium
GCGATAAGTGGTATAAACTCTGAAATTTGATTTCGCCATGTGCGAAATGTAAGCTTTAAGGGCTTCAATAATGCCGTTAAAGGCATGAAGATCCTGGTCTCGGATGGATTGAAGGTATTCGGCAATGTTGGAGCCGGTATGGTTCAATTTTATCGCTCCGTACGACCGTTTTTGCGGCATGGGTTCGGTCATTAAGTATGGATCAAGCCTCAAGAACTGCCAGTCGCCGACAAACGATTTCAGTTTGGGATCTGTGATTTCACCTTTTGAAATAAATTTATGCATCGGCGTTATTTCACCGGTATCGTATGCGGCTTTGTAATCCTGGAAATAGATTCTGTTGAAGGTGGAATCTGCGGCAACTTCCAGATGAAATTTTAGCTTTTCATCTTCTGCTGTGCCACGAAACGTAAATGTCATGGGATTAGAAACTTTATCTTTAATGGTTTTATGTTCTTTGTCCTTGTTCCAGATATATTCGAACCCGTACCAGGGAATCATGGCTTCATCCAGACCGTTTAAAACAATGGATTGAAACGTTTCCATGGCCTCAACAATACTGCTTTTTCCGGAACCGTTGTTGCCGACAAAAACCGTCAAAGGCGTAAACCTAATGCTTTTACTGTTCTGTACGGCCTTAAAATTTTTTAGGCAAAAGGATGATAAAGACAGTTTCGATTTCATTTTATTTTTCCCCTGGCTATATCGCGGTAAACGTTTAAAGCTGCCACCCGAAACGGGTCCGGGCAGTTTGTTTCTTTTAAAACCAACGCGCATTCTTCTGTCAAGACCAAAAGACCACATCTTCTTTAAAATACATTTACAATACCCAACAGTTATTTTGATTCATGTCCGGTCTGAGATTCACGGAGTTCGATTTGATCAGCAGGTATTTTTACTACTTTTCAATCCCGCCAGATAACAATAGAATTGCCGGAATGTTTATGATCTGCAATTGCATTGGCAACAGCCTTTTTCAGCGCTTCTTCAGCACGTATTTCAATGGGAATGTCCTTTAAATTCTTTTTTGTCATCTTTATTCCATATGTTGAACAATCAGTTCAAACAATTCATTATCAAGAATTTTACGCTTATCTGATTCTTCAAAAACAATCATTGAAGGCAAATCTCCAGAATTATCGAAAACAGCCCAGTAATCCAGTAAGGGCTTATAAATATTAAAGAAATTGTACATTTCTTTATTAAAACGGCGCTGTACAATATTTTCCGCGATATTGTGACCGCCCCTTCTCACACGACCAGCTATACGTTCAAGGGCAATTTCAATAGAGCGAACCCATAAAAAAACAGATCTTTCCGTATTCCACGAAACTCGTTGGATTCATAAAAAGATTCGCAGAGCGGCTTCTCAATGGATTCGGACAACAATAATCCTCGAAAAAGCGTCCCCGGCCGCCTTGCAAACCACTTATGCACCGCAATAATCGGCCGGTAATTTTGCTGAATCTGCTTTTCCCGAAGGGCTAGATTCGCAATAAACGGTATGTCAAAATCTCGTTCGATCATAAATTTTATTGTTTTATAATAGACGATAGTTGTGCCATTGCCTCTTCAATTTCACGATGATTGACGAGAACAATATGTTGTTCATGAGACGGTTTATTTTCGTGACCTTTATCCAATCCAAGACGCTTTTTCAAATAAAACACAAAAGCAGCCCTAACTTTAATGTGGGCAGTTCCATTCTCCATCCCATAGTCAAGTTCGATAGCTTTTTTCTGACCCTCCGAAAACCCCGGATGTGGTGCAATTTTAAATATCACATGCCGGTGCCATAATATATCTCTTGAAAAATCAATTTCATTCGGTCTTTCTCCCTTTATCGACAGTATTCGTCCAGCGATAAAATCTTTGAACTCTTGGTTAATGTCGCAGTATGCACGTATATGCCATCGGAAACCGTCATGGGCAAAGGCAAAAGGCGTGATCCAGCGCCAAGCTGGATTGGGTTGACTCATTGACTGATATTCAATCTCTAAGGCCTTATTCTCTTTGATTGCTCTTAGAATTTTTCGAAGTGTATCCATATCGGCGGAACGTTCGGGAGAGGGGGTGACATCAAATTCAGGCACCGTGTAAAGCAAAGAAGTATTTTTTGGAAATACGCCGTTAGCAATTAAATGAAGTTGTGAAAAAAAATCATCCGCATTAGGAGAAATAATTTTAGGTTTAAAATGAGAAGAAGCATAATAAAATTTCATACTTTTGTCATATTTTATGTTTTTCGGCGCCAGCGCTTGATATTTTTGCAAATCTGATGATGCCTGAGGCATAGATATCCCAAAGCGAGTCATAAGATCCTTCCTGTTAACCCTCCCTTCCCAAAAGAGCCGGGCTTCCAGAAATGATAGCCTTTGTTTAACATTCCATTTCATAAGTTACTATTGAGCACAATTTAAGTCTGTTAGATGTATACTAGTTAAAAAACTAAATGCATATATAAATTATATTGACATATAAAGTATACGTGTTATTATTAATCAAATTTCAGGATAATTGCAACAGGTTTGACTGAGAAAATACTATTTTTTGCTTAATCATACCAAACTGCTGGAGAATAATTTTAACCTTAGACCCATTAGAAAGAAAATAAATGGTGGTGAGGGCGTAACACAATTACTTATGATTTAAAGCAGGGCCATAAAATTGTTTGCCAAGGTTCCACTTCTATTAGTGCCCAAGCCATTATAAAATGAAGCATCAGCTCCACATTTTGATTGAAAAAAATTGACTGGTTGACTTTAAAATCAGTTAATGATTAATTTTGGACTGTTTCAGCATTGGCACATGATTTATTGTCAGAAAGGCCCATTAATTAAGCACCTTCCAATTTTTGTCATGTAAAAGAAAGATTTTTTTATTGAAAGAGCATTACATGACTTATACTCAGCATAAAATAATTGATAGAGTCCATAAAGAGCTCAACTGGCCGGTTGCTTCCGAAATTTTCCAACCTTCCGGCGCAGGCCCTCGAATGCTTGCGGAGCTTGTTCAACGAAAGCTGCAAAACCCTCTTTGCCGATTAGAGGATGGGATTGAACCAAGGGTCGGCATTCTTTTACGCGACCCAACTGCGGATGACACCGCTTCACCTCTTGCAATCGTGTGTGAGTTCCCGAGACCGGTATCGAACCAAATTATACGAGAGGCGCATCGCTTAGCCTGGAATTTCTCCCATGCCCCGGTTCTAGTTACCCTTGAACCTAATCAGATTCGTGCCTGGACTTGCTATGAAGACCAGTCGGAAGAAAGCCTGAACTTTGAGATACCGGAGATTCGTACAGACCTTTCTGAAAACGTATCACTCGCCGAGCAAGCCGCCAACTCGCTTCACTGGATTGAACTCATCACCGGGCGTTTTTTTGAAAGGCACCAAGATCGTTTCAAACGTGACACTTGTGCTGACCGATTGCTCTTAAACAATCTAAAAGAGGTTCGGCGCAAATTAATTGAAGATCAGAAATTAGACGAAGATGTTTGCCACGACCTTTTAGCCCGTATTATTTTTATTCAATTCCTCATTGACAGGAAGGATTCATCCGGCAAATCTGCATTGTCACCAGCCAAGTTTGCAGCCCTGCACAAAGATGGCACTCTCTCCCAACCTTATACAACTCTTGAAGAACTCTTTTCAAATTATGATGATACATATGCCTTGTTTCAGTATCTTAATGAACGTTTCAATGGAGATTTGTTTCCGGGAAGTGGCCAAGATAAAAAGTGGCAACAAAAAGAGTGGAGTAGGGAAAAAAGTGAAGTTGATGAACCCCACCTTCGTACATTAGCCGACTTTGTAGGTGGAAGATTGGACTTCCAGAGTAGACAGGGGCTTCTTTGGCGAAATTATTCCTTTGATGTTATTCCTCTCGAATTTATAAGCAGCATTTATGAAGAGTTCGTAACAAGGAAAGACAAAAAAAAGAAAAGAAAAACAGGCACAATTTATACGCCTCCACATTTGGTAGACTTTATTCTGGATGGCGTTTTGCCATGGAACGGCACCGATTGGGATCTAAAAATCCTGGATCCGGCATGTGGTTCCGGGATTTTCCTTGTCAAGGCATTCCAACGGCTTGTCTGGCGCTGGAAAGCTTCAGAAAAACGAAAGCCCGATGTAAAGGATTTGAAACGGTTATTAACAAAAAATTTGTTTGGGGTCGACCAGGATGAACATGCAGTCCGTGTCGCATCTTTTAGCCTTTACCTTGCAATGTGCGATGAGATTGATCCGAAGCATTATTGGTCTAAAGTGCAGTTTCCTCCACTACGGGGTTCCACAATCATTGCATCTGACTTTTTTAGTGAAAACATTTCAGGATTTCGTGCAAAAGAAGATTCTGGATCTTTCGATTTAGTTATAGGAAATGCGCCATGGGGAAGTGGTACACTAGGTGATTCAGATATGAGTCACTGGAAGACCAAAGGTTGGGAGGCCGCGGACAAGAATATTGGCCCAATGTTTCTGCCCAAAGCTGCTGTTCTTGCGAAACGGGAAGGATTTGTGTCAATACTTCAACCATCGGGTCTGCTCACAAACAAGATGAGTACTGCCGCCAGGTTTCGATATAAGTTTTTTGAGTCGTTTAATATTGAAGAAATTGTTAACCTTTCGGCCCTGAGATTTGGTTTGTATAAGGACTCAATAGGGCCGTCGTGTATCGTAACATTCGGGCCAGACAAACCGAATGGCAAGCAGTTTCCGTACATTGCACCAAAAGAGCAAAAGACAATTGATGATGACCTTAGAATTGTAATCGACCCAAATGACATCCAAATGATCCACCAGGATGATGCCCTAAATGATTCCATTATTTGGTCAGCCCTTACATGGGGTGGAACACGTGAGTTGGCTCTGGTTCGAAAATTGGCCAAGAATTCATCACTTCATTCCCTTTGGCTTGACAAAAAGGTCTCGAAACGCCAGGGGATAATTCGTGGCGACCGTAGCCGTAAAAGCAACGAAATACAGAACCGGAAGATATTGGAATTTCCAACATTTCCGATAGGAACGTTTCTAAGTCTGGATGCTCGTAGTCTTCCTAACAATGATGATCCTTGGGTACATTCGAGAGAGTCTGTGGATTACTCTGCATTCGATCTCCCCCAACTTATCATAAAACAGGGTTGGCAGGTAAGCAGCAAACGGTTTGAAGCCGCAATCGTAAGGGCTATCCATGAAGGAATTCTTTGTTCTCAAAGCTACACATCCATCCATTTGAAACAGGGGCCAAAAGACATACTTGAAACGACGTGTTTAGTTATGAACAGTCGATTTGCTACTTTCTACTTGATGCTGACGAGTGGTCAGATGGCTCATTATATACCTAAGGTGCCTGTGAATGAACTCCTGAAGGTGCCTCTCCCCGAAATACGCCCTAATCTTCTAATGGGATTGTCAGATTATGATGAAGTAGATGACCGTGTGCGAGAAGCTTTCAATTTTTCTGAAAGTGAATGGGTTTTAATTGACGACCTTTTTGATTATACACTGCCTGATTTCAAAGGAAATTCCGATTCGCCGGGTAGGCTTCCGACAAGATCTATGCAAATATTAGATGGTGATATAGATCCAGAACATTTCTTAAAAAGTTACTGTGACTATTTTTTTCGTGTTTTGAAAGCAGGTTTTGGCTCTGATAAATGTATAAGTGCAACAATTTATTGTGAAAGCGATGGATCTTCACTGCCCGTCAGGTTGCTTGCCATCCATCTCGATGATGTGAAAGACGGTGATATCTTCATCGAAAGTTATTCTTGTACTGAACTCCGTGACCAATTGCTGAAATGGGATGAGATGTTGACGTCATCACCAAACGGTATATCAAAAGGTGTATTACACCAACGTGTTGCAAAAATTTATGGTGTTATAAATCGTGGAAGAAAAAGAATTCCGACTGTGTATTTAATTAAGCCGGATCGTTGTCGCTATTGGACACGTTCTGTTGCCATGCGGGACGCAGACAGCGTCGCTGTTGACATTATGATATGGCAGGATGAGAAACAGCAGACATGATTCTCAGGTACTGGAAAACTGACTAAATGCAACGAAGACGCACAATTCTTGAAACTGTTCAATCTGCCTCGATAGAGTTCAAGCATTTAGCCCACAAGTGGCGATCAGATGCATCCACACTCATGCTGGGGTGGGTATGGGCAGGTTATGACCTGTTGGTTGCAGATATATTGTCTAATGCAGATTGGCACGTGGCAAAAGACGACCTGGAAAGAGAGATTACCCAACTGCTTGAAATTCGAATTAGACGGAGCATGCCACCGATAACCTTCTGTTATATCCAGCATGAACCCAAAGAACGTGAAACTAGAAAACCGGCACCGGCACAACCGCCTGAATATGATCTGGCCTTTGTTCTTTATTCAAACGAGCGAATCATGTGGCCAATGGAAGCAAAAATTCTAAAAACAGACCAGCAGGTTGATGGATATATCAAAGATATACAAAATGAATTTTTGACGTGTAGATATGCACCGTTTTCGGATGAAGGAGCAATGCTCGGCTACATGCTGTCCGGGTATCCGGATAGAGCCTTATTAAAAATTTCCCAAGATCTCGGCGTTAAACTAACAGGCCATCGTCATTTCCTCAATAGAGATCACAAGGTGTCTTCTCATATACGTTTAGTACCCAAAGGAAAGCCCTATCCGATACATTTTCGCTGCCACCACTTAATGATGCCTGTTAAATAATTGAATATGGGTCCTTAGGGGCCTAGTTATATTGGCTTAATCCCCAAAAATTTTTATGGGGTCTACTGAAATTTGTGTTTAATCCCGTTGAATAATTCCGCTTTGAGCGTAAACAAATCAAGACACGACACCTTTCCTTCATTGAGTTTGAGTCGCCGGGGGTAGGATTTCTGAAAACAGTATTGCATTACTTGCGACTGAGATTCAGCCGTTAAAATCAATCCTAAAGTCTTCTCCCGGATAGTCAGTAAGAATCACTCTACAAAAGGAATACACCTCGGTAAATTGTTTTTCACAAGCAATACAGCTAACGACTTGAAAAACCTCCTTACCGTGATTCTCAACGTTACCATAACCTGAGCTGAGCGTTTCAAATTTTAAAAGGGGATAAAATATTTTTTATTTTTAATGAGTTCTCTTGATTTTCATTTTTAAAATTTGAAACCTTTCAGGATTGCCGATCTTACCACATCTACTACGTCAGATGCCGTCCCGCATAGCCGACTATAGCGGAACGACATTTTCCTTGTATCTGTGGCAAACTTGAAAATCGCTCAATTTGGGTTTCATCCTCTTGCATTAAAGGGTTCGCTTTTGACTATTTTTAGCTGTTCTTTTCCTTTTTCGGCTTTTCAGGCGGGGTCATAAGTCGGTGGAGAGCCTCAAAATTTAGTGAGAAAGACGAATAAAATGATTTCAGGACATTTAACAGCTACGAAGGGCGGTGTTATTCCTTTCCGAACTGTTTGCTCCTTTTAAAAGATTTAAGCTCATCCGGGTCAAATACGATGTTCCTTCCTACCCGTTTATAGTTAATAGTTCCGGCTTTAACCCATCTCCTCAAGGTAATTTCAGCAATCTCCAGATATTCAGCGGCCTCTTTGACCGTAAAGGGCGATTGCCTGATTTCATCGAAGACTTCCTCATGGGTGTAAAAATCTTTATCAAACCCTTTTCTGGCTATTGCAGCAAATAGTTTCTCCCTTTCTTTTACGGGCATATTTATAATATCTTTATAAATCTTTTCAGCCGTAATCATTATAATTCTACCTCCCTGAGATATTTCTTGAGTTCACGGTAAAAATTTTCATGGGGACCTATTTTAAAAAAAACGATGTCCTCATTTTGAGAACGATAGGCTATTAAAAATTTCTGTTTTCTATGAGCAAACTTATGAACTCGAAATCCAGTTAGATCACCTTTTTTAGTTTCTCCGATATTAGGTGTGATTATTATTTTTTCGACTTCATCCTCAATAACGAGTTGTAAAGATCTTGTTTGTTTCTTTACGAATTTTTTGAACGGCGGTTCGAAAAATGCACCCATGATAACTAAAATGATAACCTATATTATCAGTTTGTCAATCAATATCTGAGGATCTTCGGGACATAGCTGGCTATATTGATTTAATCCCCATCAATTTTTAGGCGGTCCACTGAAACTTGCGTTTAAGCCCGTTGAAATAGTTCCATTTTTTGGTCAAACGCTGGAAGCGTCCGGCGACAGTTCCCGGGGAAATCTTATGTTCATCCGCAAGACGGACTACATCTCTTTTTGCCCGTAGGAAATCCGGGTGGGACCAAGCTATCTAATCGTTCTTACATTGAATACACCAAAAAAACGACTTCGATGTCCGTGTCTATGATCTATTCCTCTGGTCAAATTTACTCCATGGAAGCAAAAACGGGTGGAATCAGAATGACCTTGCTTATCGGGTATGGCATTCAATTTCGACATACATGGACTGTTATGTCGAAAAATTGCGCAGAGTTCGACATGTAGTTTCCATTATGTCGATGACGACGACATGTTAATATAGCAACAATTCATAAAATTTGATGTTCAAATACACATTGCCCCTACATTGCTTCTTTTTCTTCCAGAATCTTTTTTACCGATTGTTCCACCTGTTCGGCAATCGCGATACACTGGCCGCAAATTTCGGCATCCGGTTGATAATTAGGTATAACACTGCCGATAGGATATTTGGACGGCAGATAGATCGTGTCGAGCAGGTCACAGTCATCTTCCGAAATGTCAATAAATATACCTTGCTCTTTTAATACCTGTCTCAGCTTTGCAATGCTGTGGGTTTTGATCAGTTTGTAAGAAAATTCCGTAAAAAGAGACTTCAGAAGTTTTTCCACACTTTGCTGGGCATTCTGCAGACATGAGTTAAAAAGACTACTTTTCAGCAAAATTCTGGCGGACGCCAGGTTCTCAGCAGCATAATCAAGCCACATTTTGGTTTCATCTTTCATAGACCACTTCTCCGTTATCGATTTCTGTGAGAATTGATGCATTACCTGCATCAGCTCTAATCGGAAAAATATCTACGGATATTCTATTTGAAACCGGCCGTGTCAATTTTCTGTATTTCATGGACAGCTTAAGATATCCTTCCCTGCTTTCCTGAAAAACGGCAACATCCATGTCGCGTGGCTCGTCGGATGTAACAAAAGATCCGAAAATGACGATTTTTCGAATATCCTTGTCTCGTTTAAGACAGGCAACAAGCTGATTTTTTAACTCCTGTTTTTCATTAGGTGTGACCATAGTATCACCTTTCTTCTACCCTCATTAATCGTAAACAAAAACGAAATTGAACACAACATGTTTATTTTAATAGGAAATCCGGGTCGGACCAAGCTATACAATTGTAGTTGCATTCACTATTCTAAAAAACGGCTTTTTTTTTCTTAACACCAACTGATCATCCATTTTGCCGCGAAGATGGAGTAAAATCATTAACGTATGATCTAAGATTTAGCTTCGTAATTGGCTTTGCTTTCAGCAACAGCAGCCTGATTCGTTTGCCTTTTGCGTTTAATTTCCACACTAAGAGTTGCGCCAAGAACCTCGGCAACTCGGCGTAGCATGCTCAAGGAATGCCCCTCGTAAGACGGGGATTCAAGCCGACTAATTTGTTGCTGAGAAGTTCCCACCTTTCGGGCCAGTTCTTTTTGGGACAAACCAGCGTCTTTGCGCAAAGAGGCTAATTGCAAGGCCACATCCCAGGCCTGACCGGCCTTTTTGAAGCGTTTTGCAAAATCAGAATCCTTTAACTGTTTCTCAAGGTATTCATCGAAATTTGTTTGTTGGTTCATGCTTGAAACCTTCCCAACCAATCACGTTTTCTATCCAATGCAATCTTACGATCTCGGGTCGCAATTTTTGTTGCCTTACTTCTATTCCGTGCACAGTAATGATCCTTCGCCCCTTTACAAAAAAGTACAGCATTCTTGTATTTAATTTGCCCACATGGCGGAGTTCGAAAAGACCATCTCCAATAGTCTTTGAAAGAGGTGGTTTGTGATAAAGTCTGCTTCGAAGCTTAGCGAGACCGGCCATGACCACGGCAAAATCGTTTGGGTCCGATTCCTTAAGATCGTCGAGAAAATCCCGCACAGGACATCGCCCTGAACTGGTTTCATAAAATTCTATAGTAAATTCCATAACAAGTCAACATCAATATTGATGTATTAATTCAAGGGATAAACACTATTATCAGGATGTTTTTTCAAACTTCATATTCTCTAAATCCTTCAAGCCCTATCTAATACTGTTCTGGAATTACTCAAAAAATTCTGTTTTTTGGGTAACCGTTGTTTTGATGGCATTCAGTGTGTCACTCAGTATGGTGATCACATTTTCACGGTAATCTCCGGCAACAACCAGCAGCATAACGTCATCGCCCACGGCCAGGTTCCTGTTTTCAGCTATTTCAACGAGTATTTCTACTATCCCGGGCTTTCTTTTATACGTTTCAAGCACCTGGCGCAATTTTTCATGATCAACCGAGAGGGTCAGACCCGATACTTTCCGACCGTCCCTCGAGGTGTCGCGTACCACCCCGTTATGGCACAGGATCATTCCTGCCCGGTGATACGCGGGGTGGTTTTTAATTGTATCGATCATATGGGTTACATCCATTGCTACTCCACTGTTGTACAAGTTGCAATATATTCAGCCCTGATCAGATCATCATGGGTATTGATATTATAAAAAGAGACCAGATCCGGATCATTTTGACGCAAAATACTTTCAGGCAGTTTTTTAACGCGAACCTTTTGGAAAACTTGCCGGATTTTAAGTTCTTGCTTAACAAGTTGCTGTTCTATGGGCTTAAGACATTTCTTTGAATATACAGAACACAGGGGCTCAAATCCCTTGGAAGTTTCAGGGATAACAATGTCAACACCGGGTTCTATATGGTTAAGGATAGTTTCAACCAAACCCTTTTTAAGGAAGGGGATATCGCAAGCCGCGAAAAACGCATACGGGGTCGTCATATAAAAAAGACCCGTATGTATCCCTGTCAACGAGCTTCGGACTGAGAAAATGTCTGTCACGATATTAAAATTCCACTCAACATATTGAATCGGATCGTTGGTAACCAGAATAATTTCCTCGAAAAGATTGCTAAAGACGTCATATATGCGATCAAGGATACATTTTCCATCCACACGGATCAACGCCTTGTTTGTTCCTGAAAAACGTATGTTCTGTCCACCTGCCAATATGACGCCGGTAATGGGGGGTCTCATCTTATAAAAGCCTATACCGGACAAGCCCGCCCTCCTGCCAAGCGGAGTAAGGCGGACGGGCCGGAACCAAGAAAGATTTGCCACCAAGGCACAAGGACGCGAAGATTTTTATTTTGTCATTCTTTCTTGGTGTCTTGGTGCTTTGTGGCGATAAGAAAAAAGTTTGGTTACAAAAAGCACAAAATTCAAATATTTAATGATAATAGGTAATCATATTTAAAAATGCATATACTTAACCTTTTACAATAGGAAAAATATTGGGCAAAATCAAGGCCCTTTCCATAAGATTGTGATTTCTGTTGCAAAGAAATATCATAATAATCTTGATCTTACCCTTGTGCATGATATAGAACCTAAAATCTGCATTAACTTTTTTCGGAAGAGATAAATTTGCTATAAATACAATGCGCTATCGAGATGTTTTTATAAATATCCTCACTCCGATAACGGGCTAAATAAAAGGATGAAAACCAAATTAAATTTCGAAAAAAGTTAATGCAGATTTTAGGTAGGAATTTAAAACTGATTTTCGGAAGAATTGGGTAAAAATATCGAGGGGAAAGGGCTGTTGGAGAATTTAAGAGACGTTAATTATGATACTGGAGAAAAAAATGAGTAAAATTAATATCATTTTAGATGCAGCGGACATAGATCGTAAGCTGCAAAGGATTACCCGTGAGATTCTTGAAGAGCATAAGGGTGTGGAGGACTTAACCCTGATCGGAATTCAAACCCGCGGTGTATATCTGGCAAAACGTATTCAGTCCAGCATTAATGAAATCGAAAGGATTGAAATACCGACCGGTGAAATGGACATTACGCTGTATCGGGATGACTGGACCCGGATCAGTCCCAATCCGGTTGTTAAAACCACGAATATATCCTTCTCGGTTGACGGGAAACAAATTATTTTAGTTGATGATGTCCTGTTTACCGGACGGACAACACGGGCCGCCATGGATGCATTGATAGATTTCGGAAGACCGGATCGTATAGAACTTGCCGTGCTGGTGGATCGGGGTCACCGGGAGCTTCCAATCCAGGCTAATTATGTCGGGGAATTTGTTGAAACACGGCGATCTGAGACCGTAAATGTATTATTAAGAGAACATGACGGCGAGGATAAGGTTGTAATCGAGGGAAAATGACGGTTTCGTACAAGACTCTTTAAAAGTTCATCAAAAACGGGGTTTGAAAATGCCGGTATGGAGATAAGATGGGTTCCAAAAAACACAAGGCAAACTCTCCGAAGAATCTAAACGTGGGTATTATTACCGTATCAAGTACACGTTCAATGAAAGAGGATAAAAGCGGCCAGTGGATCGGCAGGCGTGCTAAAAAGGAAGGTCACGAGGTTGTTTTTCATCGCATTGTTCCGGACGAAACCGGAATAATAACCCAAACGCTTCATGAAACCATAAGCGATTATGGTGCTCAGGTCATCCTGGTGACCGGCGGCACCGGCATTAGCAACAAAGATGTTACCATTGAAGCGGTCCGTCCATTCTTTAAAAAAGAACTCACGGCATTTGGGCCCCTTTTTGCCCAGCTTAGTTTTGAACAGATAGATTCTGCTGCTCTTTTATCCCGTGCCACTGCCGGCGTAATTGGAGCAACCATTGTGTTTTGCATGCCGGGGAGCCTTAAAGCCTGTAAATTGGCTTGCAAGGCCCTTATTTTTCCCGAACTGGGTCATATCGTTAAACATATCCATGAAAATTGACGGTTTCGTAAAAAGTCCAACTTCTGCGTTGTGCTGCATTTCGTAATCATTCAACGTACGAAAAGTACGCCTCATGATTACAAAATTCGCGACGCCTTTTTATCCCGAGAGATTTGTTCGGGGGAATTTGAACTTTTTACGAAACCGTCTAAATCGGACTTTTTATGAGACCATGAGAATTAGATGGGTTGCCCCGACTTTAACCACCGGCACCTGGATCTCGAAATCCTCGAATTATGAGAGTTTAGGGTAAATTATAGGTACGCGGGCTGTTAAGGCAGAGACGATTTCATAATTGATGGTGTTCAGGGTTGCGGCAATCTCATCAACGGTTATGGATTCATCTTTCTGTCTGCCGAAAATCACCACCTCATCTTCTAAATCCACATCAGGGATATGTCCCACATCCAGCATGGTCTGGTCCATACAGACTCGTCCGACAATCGGAGCCCTGCGCCCGCGAACCAACATGTGTCCACGGGAAGAGAGCAGACGATTAAATCCGTCCGCATATCCCACGGGAATTGAAGCAATAGTTGTGGGTTTTGGGGTTTGATAAGTGCTGCCGTAGCTGACTTTGAAACCGGGGGGAACTTTTTTTAAATGAACAACTTTTGATTTTAACGTCATGGCCGGTTTCAGCTCAATTCTACGTTTATTCACCTCGTCGGATGGATAAAGGCCGTAAATTGCGATGCCGGCTCGCACCATGTCGAGGTGGGTTTCGGGCATGTCTATAATAGCCGCGCTATTGGCCGCGTGGCACAAAGGCGGATTCATGCCGGCACGGCGCAGCTCATTTAGAAAGTCAACAAATATTTTAAATTGCTTTCCGGCATATGCCTTATCAGAGCTGTCTGCAGTGGCGAAGTGAGTGTATACTCCTTCCAGTTTAAGCCCCGCAAGTGACGAGATTGACTCGACTTCACGGATAGCGTTACTGATTAAATTTTGCTCTGTTGCAGGGGGTCGGCGGCAGTCAGGCAGCAGGCCGAGTCGGCCCATTCCGGTATCGACTTTAAGGTGAACCTTGATCTGTTTGTTGGAAGAAACAGCAACATCGGAGAGTGCTTGAGCGGTTTTATACGACCATAGGGTTTGGGTCAGATCAAACGCTATCAGCTTGTGGGCAAGTGACGGCGGTGTGTACCCAAAAATCAGAACCGATTCATTAAACCCTGCTTTTCTAAGTTCAATTCCTTCTTCTATTCTGGCGACCCCCATGGAAGCAGCGCCGTTCTCGAGGGCTTTCCGGGTGACCTCAATCACCCCGTGACCATAAGCATTGGCTTTTACTACGGCCATCAAATCGGCCCCGGGATCTGTAATTCGCCGTAATTCACGTACGTTGTGTGCTATGGCTTCAAGGTCAACCTCTGCCCAGACAAGCGGAGAGTCCAAATGGCTACCTCATGTTTAAAATTGTAAAAATTTAAGATGAGCGTTTCAAATTTTAAAAGGGGATCAAACATCTTTTATTCTTAATGAATTAAATTGATTTATATTTTTAAAATTTGAACCCCTGCGGGATTGCCGATCTTACCGCATCTACCGCGTCAGATACCGTCCCGCATAGTTGACTATAGCGGAACGGCATCTTCTCCCGCAGAGCGGGATTTCGCTACGCTCAACTTGCTTAACTGCGGCAACCTCGACAATCGCTCAACTTAGGAAAAAGTAATTTCCTCTATTTTGCAAGCATTGCTCTCATCATGTCGCCGGCATTTTGAGCATGATCTGCAATAGAGCCGATTGTTTCAGCCAGCCTGACCAAATAAAATATGGTAACGGCATCGACCTCCATGTTAAAGACCTTTTTCTTAATAATATCTTCGTAGTTATCGGCTTCGTGTTCTTGCCGGCGAAGCGTGTGGATTATATTCTTGACTACTACTCGTTGTTTTTCGGAGAACTTTTTAAAATACAATCTTGCTTCAACTACCAATCCGCTCAACTGTTCGATGGGATCAATAACAGCATCCACCAGAAGAGCAA
The DNA here is from genome assembly GCA_964492995.1 of uncultured Desulfobacteraceae bacterium. Classification (GTDB taxonomy): domain Bacteria; phylum Desulfobacterota; class Desulfobacteria; order Desulfobacterales; family UBA11574; genus S5133MH16. The sequence continues at coordinate 14,992 of CAZBOB010000022.1, forward strand.
AATCCTTTTCAAGCTCCCGCGGAATCCTCGACTCACTTCTATAAGAAATCCAGTCAAGACTATCTTCCATTGCGTCAAGAACCTGGTCCTGTTCTCTTAAATACCTGAACACCAGAAAATTAGATATGGGCATCATGGTTCGTTTCGGAATGTGCCCACGGATGCGACGCTTGATGGCATCTGCTTGACTTTCAATCTGAGCAACTTCTTGTCTGAATTCTTCAAATGTTTTACATTTGTCCGCAAAATAGCACTCCATGGCCTGCTGAAAAGCCCAGGCACATTCCATGACTTTTTCGGCATGTTCCTGAAGACCTTCAAATGGTGAAGTCATAAACATTTTAAAAAATGGTACGCGCATAGCCATCTCCTTCTATAACAAGAATTGCAGTATTTTAAATATGACCATACTGGTAACGGCAGCAGCAGGCACGGTCAACACCCAGTATAACATAATTTTAAAAACAATGCTAAAGTTGACCGCTTCGAGTCCGCGCGCAAGGCCTACCCCCAGGACGCCACCCACTGCGGCATGGGTTGTTGAAACCGGAAGACCCATTTTTGAAGCCACAAGAACAGTTGTTGCTGCCGCAAATTCAACACAGAAACCTCGTGTATTGCTGAGTGCGGTAATTTTTTTGCCCATGGTTTCCATGACGCGGTGCCCTGCCATTCCGATACCACAGGCAATGCCGATGCCACCGAACAGCAGGAGAAAAACAGGCACCGGCACCGTAGCGCCGACACCGCCTGTTTTAACCAGAAAATAGATTACAGCAAGGGGACCTATAGCATTGGCTACATCGTTTGCTCCCTGTGCCAGAGCAACATAGCAGGCTGTTCCGACCTGTATGCGCCGGAAGATCGTTTCTGCTCCTCCTTCCCGTTTCTTAATAAACCATCTTAAAGCCTTCATTCCCGCAAGTCCAAAAGAAACTGCCAGGATGAATGCAACCAGGAATGAAGCATAGGGTCCAAGAGCCAGTTTTTTCCCCAAAGGCGTTTTGAACAGAAATGACAATACAACAACAAAAAAAGTTGCACCAATAAAAAACGGCGACAACTTCAAAGCGTGGATAAAAGTATCTTCTTTAGAAAGAATTAATTTTATGATAATTTTGAACATAAAAAAGGCGATGACAATACTAAACACAGGGGAAATAACCCAGCTCATGACAACAGCGGCGAGTTTGGTCCAATTGATGACTGAAAAACCGCCGGCCATAATGCCAAAGCCTATCATAGACCCGACAATGGAGTGAGTTGTGGAAACCGGCAATGACTTCCATGTGGCAAAGCTGACCCAAAAGGCGGCGGCAAGAAGGGCTGAAAGCGCCCCGATAAGGGCCAGGTGCGGATCGGTTAGAACTTCGGTTGAGACAATCCCTTTGCGAATAGTATTGGTAACATGGGAGCCGATAAACACGGCACCCAGTATATTCAATATCCCTGCAAGAAAAATTGCCTGGCGAATTGTTATTGCCTTGGCGCCCACAGAGGAAGCCATGGCGTTGGCAACATCATTGGCGCCGATGTTCCAGGCCATGTAAAACCCAAAAATGTAACCGACAATCAGAACGTAATATTCGTTAGGCATTATTGTTTCAGAATAATTTTAGTCTGTTATAGCAAATCAGCAGCAATCGGTCGATTCAGGCCAGCCAATATTTTCAATGCGGGCACATAACACGGCACAGCGTGTAAATCAATCCTAAATAGAGGAAGAAAAAATATAGATAGTGTGCATCCATAAATGAGGATTTTTGTTCAAGATCAAGGCATGTGAAAAAAATAACCATCCCAGTACGATCTGCCGGACCTACGGGACAGGCAGGCATATGTTTAATATTCCGAGGATTATTTTTTGAACATAACGCAGAGATTGGGCCCCGGTTAAATATTAAATACGGATTTAACTGGGCAAGCAAAAAGACCATTTATGGATGGACACTAGATAGATGCCAGATAAAGATGAAGCTTAAAAAAAGTACAATGGAAACGGTGTTCACAACAAAAATCTAACACAATGCTAATTGTATAACAGAAATATTACATTTTTATATTATATTAACAAGCGCCTAATAATATGATAGAGGTAATATTGAACTTTGGATAAGCTCGGATACGTTATACGGAGGGTTTCGTATGCTTGAAAAACGCATTTTGGTTGTCGAAGATGAAGAAGATATCTTAGAACTCGTTAGATACAATCTGTCCAGAGAGGGGTATCAGGTTCTTTGCACGACATCCGGTGAGGAAGCCCTGAAAATAACCCAGTCCGAGGCGTTGGATTTGATTGTTCTCGACCTCATGCTTCCCGGAATCGACGGCTTGGAGGTTGCCAAGATTCTGAAAAATGATTCAAAAACACAGGATATACCTATCATCATGCTGACAGCAAAAGGTGAAGAAGCAGATATCGTTACCGGATTGGAACTGGGAGCAGATGATTACATCACCAAGCCGTTTAGCCCCCGTATTTTAATTGCTCGGATTCGGGCTGTTTTGCGTAGAAAAACAATAAAACCACCGGATGAAACGTCAATTATTCAACACCATGGGCTTATTATACATCCCGGCAGACGAGATGTTCGGATTAACGGTAAGCCTGTCGAACTGACGTACACTGAATTTGAGGTGCTTCATTACCTTGCCAAAAGGCCGGGATGGGTTTTTACACGTTATCAAATCGTAGAAGCGGTTCGGGGGGATGATTATCCGGTCACCGACCGCAGCGTCGACGTTCAGATTGTGGGATTAAGAAAAAAACTAGGCCCTTTCGGAGAATACATCGAAACCGTCAGGGGTGTTGGATATCGATTTAGAGAAAAACCATGAAAAAAAAGAAACGGTTACTCTGGCAGCTTTATCCTTCTTATCTTTTGATCACACTCATTTCTCTGGTTGCAGTTACCATCTACGCCACCAGTTCTCTTAGAGAATTCTACCTCGACCGGATAGCCAGCGATCTTCGGGGCAGAGCGTACCTTTTGGAAAAACAGATACTCCAGTTTCTGGGGCCACTGGATACCAAAGTCGTCGATGCCTTATGTAAAGAACTCGGAAAACCTTCAACAACCCGTATTACCGTAATTCTCCCTTCCGGGACTGTTATTGGTGATTCCGATGATGATCCGGACAGAATGGACAACCATGCGTTGCGTCCCGAAGTGATTCAGGCCAAAAAAGGGAACGTGGGAAGATCCATAAGATTCAGCACCACGCTTCAGCAGAGAATGATGTATATTGCTGTTCCTTTAATGGACCATAAAAGGATTGCTGCTGTTATACGGACTTCGCTACCGGTTACAGCCATAGACGAAAAGCTCAAATCCATTGAAGCTCAAATCGCCCTTGGAGGCCTGTTGATTGCATTTGTTGCAGCCGGAATCAGTTTTTATATTTCGCGTCGAATCAGCCGACCCATTGAAAAGATGAAAGAGGGGGCCGAACATTTTGCACGCGGAGATTTGTTACATCGCTTGCCGGAAACTGATTTGGAAGAGATCGGGAGTCTTGCTGACGCGTTGAATCAGATGGCGGCCCAACTTGATGATCGCATCAAGACGATTATCAACCAGCGGAATGAGCTGGAAGCTATTCTCTCAAGTATGGAAGAAGGCGTTATAGCTTTTGATATGGATGAACGGATCATCAACATTAATCAATCTGCTGCTCGAATTTTTGAAACTATCCCAAAAGATATGTTAAACCGCAGCATTCAAGAAGTTATCAGAAATCCTGAATTACAGCAATTTGTAACCCAAGCACTTTCCAGCACAGACCATCTGGAAGGTGACATTACCCTGTATCGCGGGGGAGAACGAATTATATATTTACACAGTACCTCCCTGCGTGATTCAAGTGGTGATCAAATTGGCGTCTTGGTCGTTATGAACGATGTAACCCAGGTCAGGCGGCTTGAAAATATGCGACGAGATTTTGCAGCCAATGTTTCCCATGAAATCAAAACACCCCTTACAGCGATCAAAGGGTTTGTGGAAACCCTGTGCCACGGATCCGTTAAGAATCATGAGGAAATCGAACGTTTTCTGAGTATTATCGAAAAACATGTGAATCGTCTGACAGCGATTTTAGAAGATCTGATTAGCCTTTCAAGAATCGAACAAGATGACGAAAAAAAAGCAATTAAACTCCAGAAAAATCCCATAAAAAATGTACTCCAGACCGCCATTGGCAACTGCCGTGAAAAAGCTGATTTAAAAGACATAACTATTGATCAGGTGTGTGAAGAGAACATTTTAGCCATGATCGATCCCCCCCTTTTAGAACAGGCGATTGTCAACCTATTGGACAACGCCATCAAATACAGCGATGAGGGGAGTTCCGTTCATGTTTCAGCCTTTCAAAAAGATGATTCGATTATTATCAGCGTTCAGGATCATGGGATTGGAATCACAAAAGAGCACTTCCCAAGAATTTTTGAAAGATTTTACCGGGCGGACAAAGCCCGCAGCCGCAAACTTGGGGGCACGGGACTCGGTCTTGCCATTGTAAAACACATCAGCCAAGCGCACGGCGGCTACGCAACTGTCGAAAGCACCCCCGGCAAGGGAAGTACCTTTTCATTGCACCTTCCAGCAGATTAGACCTCATCTCTCAAATATATCAGCAGTCGGGGTGTTTTTCTTATAACGCTTTGCAAATAGCGTAATGAATAATCAGCAGCGAAATCATACACTGTTTGAATACATTAGGGATCGTGGCGAAAGAACAGCGCTTTTACGAATTCATAATGAAAAAATAAAATAATGTTATCCACCTTATCCATTAATTTTTATTTTGATACACTGTTCTTTCGTTACGAGCCCTTATGCATGAGTTTGTACGATGCAGTTGCGGATTATTCATGGAGCGATTGAACTAAAGAAACTTCCCGACCCTTCAGGTAAAGTGAAAGGCCTAAAACCTACAGCACGTCCGTGGTTTGATTTAATGTCACCCACTCCACATCTTTTTGCCACCGTGTATCATTTAACAAAAATTTAACAATAATCTAATTTTTTCTTAACCAGTCTCTATAAATATTATCACAAACTCATTGTAGTTTTTTGCTGGAGAGGAGGTGATGGTATTCAAAAGGTTATAAAGAAAGAGAGTTGAAAAAAATAATTTTGTGAAAAATTTTTAAAATCTAAAAATAGGAGAGACAAACGGATGAAGAAAATATTTTTGATGTTCATTATAATGGGTTTTTTCGTGATTCCTACGGTGAACGGAAATAACCTGGTTTGGGCTGGAGAAACCGATGTTTTGATAGATATACTTGAAAAAAAAGGAATCCTAACCCCCCAGGAAGCCAAAGAGGTTTTGTCTGAAATTCAGATCCAAAAAGACAAAAAGAAAGCCCCGGCCAAGGAGGTCGAAAGCTCAGGGTTCAAGCTCCCAAAATGGGTGGAAAATACCAAGATCAAAGGGGACTTTAGGTTTCGCTACCAGTACCAGGATACCGATGAATCCGGCGTGGAAAGTCGGGATCGATGGCGAATTAGATGGCGGTTCGGTTTTGAAACCGAGGTAAACGAGAGGTGGAAAACCGGGTTTCGGCTTGCTTCCGGCGGTGGTGACCCCAGATCCAGAAATTTGACCCTGACAGACACCTTTGAAACTTCAAATGTCCAGCTTGATCTGGCCTATGCACAATTCGACCCAAACAAGCACTGGAGTCTGGTGGGCGGAAAGTTCAAAAACCCGCTTTGGAACACCAAAGATTTGCTCTGGGATTCAGATATTAATCCCGAAGGAATCGGCGTCAAGTTTTTAGATTATAAAATCAATCAGTTTGAGTTATTTGCCACACCGGGTTTCTACGTCTTGGAAGAATTCTCATCGGATACAAGCGACCCCTGGTTGGGGCTCATTCAGGGGGGTGCTAAAGTGAAGCTTACGGACAGCTTGTATCTCAAATTTGCGGGTGCCTTTTATAGCTTTAAAGACCTCAAAGGGAATAGTTTCGATTATTCCTCCGGCACCAACTCTACAGATGCCGGTGGGAACCTCAAGTATGATTACGACGCCTTTGGGGCAGACGCGGAATTGGGAATTAAGCTTTCGGGTCCCGTGCCCTTTGTGGGTATTTTTGGCCAGTACGTGAACTCCGATGCAAGTAGGAATGACTTGGGGTATCTTGCCGGCTTCAAGCTTGGACATAAAAAGGTCGAAAAATTTGGGCAATGGCAATTGAAGTACAATTACAGGCGTCTTGAACAGGATGCATGGCCGGACTTTCTCCCTGACAGCGATTTCTACGATGGCCAAACCGATGTTCAAGGCAACGAAATCGAATTTACATTTGGGCTGGCCAAAAACGTCACCATTGGTCTTGACTACTATAAGGCCGAACCTATTGATAGAAAACCGTCGATCGAGGAGGATCTCCTCCAAGTGGATCTGGTGCTGAAATACTGATATTTGTTGATCAATATATTTCCGGAGATGAGGGGGCGCTTCAAGCGCACCCCTCCAGTTGCATCAGGGACTTTATTTCAAAGGGGGTGAAAAACAAGCGGCTAACAGAATCCTAACATTACTCTAACAAAAATCTAACAAATAACGCTTAGTATCAATTTATAATAATAGGAGGTAAAGAAGTATGAAAAAAATAAGTTTTGTATTAACCATCGCTTTTTCGATTTTTTGTGTTGCCACATTTGCCGCTGCAGGGAACATCGTAATCAAGGGGTCTACAACTGTTCTGCCCATAGCTCAAAAAGTAGCGGAAGCTTATATGAAAGAAAATCCTGACGTGTCCATCTCTCTTTCCGGCGGTGGATCCGGTAACGGTATTAAGGCAATTATAGACGGTACCACCGATATCGCCGATAGTTCCAGGTTCATCAAAGGTAAAGAAGTAAAACTTGCCGTTGAAAAAGGGGTTTATCCGGTTCCTTTCCGAGTGGCATACGACTGCATCGTGCCTGTGGTACATCCAAGCAATCCCATAAAGGATATTAGCATGGATCAGCTAAAAGCAATCTATAAAGGCGAGGTTAAGAACTGGAAGGACGTCGGTGGCCTAAATAAAAAGATCGTGGTGATATCCCGTGACACTTCTTCAGGAACCTATGAGGTATGGGAGAAGAAGGTCATGAAAAAAGAAAAGGTATTTCCCGGCGCCCTGCTTCAAGCCTCCAACGGCGCCGTGGCTCAAACTGTAGCAAAAAATAAATACGCCATCGGCTATATCGGTCTTGGATATTTGAATAAAGACGTAAAAGCGCTGTCTGTAAACGGTGTGGTTGGATCCGAAGAAACAACTCTGGACGGAACATTCCCCATCAGCCGACCGCTCTTTATGTTTACGCAGGGTTGGCCCACGGGCGATACGGTCAAGTTCATTAACTACGTACTCAACCCCCAAAAGGGTCAAAAGCTGGTTGGAGCGTCAGGCTACGTACCATTGTATTAATTTGAGATAGAAAAAAGTTTAAAACAGTGACGCACAATGTTTTCATTGTGCGTCACTGTCTTCTTAGAAAACAACTCAATTGACAGCTTAGAGATTGGAAACGAGAAGGAAAAATGGCAAACATACGCCAAATTAAAGAAAGATGGATGCATTATCTGTTTTTATTTATTGCGACGGCATCCATTGTTATTCTTTTTATGATCTCCGTATTTCTATTCATGGAGGGCTTACCGATCTTCAAGCAAGTTTCCGTGAAAGATTTCATCTTTGGGGAATTCTGGTATCCCACTTATGATCCACCGGAATTCGGAATATTTCCGCTGATCATCGGATCATTGGTCGTCACTATTTTTTCCGCTATTATCTCCATTCCGTTGGGAGTAATGACTGCTGTTTATTTGGCGGAAATGGCCACGCAGAAAGTCCGGGAGATTGTTAAACCCATTGTGGAACTTCTTGCGGCACTTCCCTCGGTGGTCATCGGTTTTTTCGGAATGATTGTGGTGGCACCGTTTTTACAGGAGGTCTTTGATATCCCGACCGGTTTGAACATTTTCAATGCATCCATGATGCTGGCCTTTATGTCAATTCCCACCATTTGCAGTATTTCAGAGGATGCCATTTTCAGTGTCCCCACCAATCTAAAAGAGGCTTCCTTGGCGCTTGGGGCGACCCATCTGGAAACCATTGCTCGGGTAATACTTCCGGCCTCGATTTCCGGTATAAGCACGGCGGTTATTTTAGGCATGTCCAGGGCAATCGGTGAAACCATGGTCGTGCTGATGGTTGCGGGCGGAGCCGCCATGATACCCTCTTCGATTTTTGACCCGGTACGGCCAATGCCGGCCAGTATTGCTGCTGAAATGGCTGAAGCACCGTTTCGCGGCGATCACTACTATGCGCTATTTGCCACCGGGATTGTGCTTTTTATCTTTACGTTTATATTTAATATCATGGCTGAGCATATCTCCCATAAATACAGGCAGGTTGGGGAGGCGTCGCTTTAGGCGCAGACACTATGCAAACAACAAGAATCAAAGTTATGGACAATTTTTCGCTTTCTCATTTAAAAACAACATCAAAAAAAATCAAACGAATCAAAAGCGAAATTACGAAATCAGCTTCCTCTTCCATAAAAAGGCGTAAATACATTCAGAAAGTCGTGTTTGGCATTTTCCGTGCCGCTGCCTGGATTAATGGTATTGCGCTTGTGATTATACTATATTTCATAATTTCTAATGGATGGAGAGCCATTAACTGGACATTTTTAACCCAGCCGCCCATGGATTCCATGACCAAGGGAGGCATCCTTCCTTGCATTGTGGGTACCATAGGTCTTAGTCTGGGGGCGATTATCTTCGCCTTTCCCATTGGTGTGGCCTCGGCAATCTATTTAAACGAATATGCCCGCCCCGGCCGGTTTCTTAGAATTATTCGCCTGGGGATCAACAACCTTGCAGGGGTTCCTTCCGTGGTTTTTGGTCTCTTTGGCCTGGCATTTTTTGTAATCTACCTGGAATTTGGCGTCAGCCTCCTTTCCGGAGCACTCACTTTGGGTGCAATGACATTGCCCGTTATCATCGGTTCTGCCGAAGAAGCGTTCAAGGCTGTACCGGATACTTACCGTGAAGCTTCCCTGGCTCTTGGAGCTACCAAATTGCAAACAATTTTCCGAGTGGTTCTTCCTGCGGCGTTGCCGGGTATATTGACCGGCGGTATTCTGGGAATCAGCCGTGCGGCGGGTGAAACCGCACCCATAATGTTTACTGCTGCGGTATTTTTTTCACCGCGCCTGCCATCCTCTGTGTTCGATGAAATAATGGCATTGCCATATCATATATATGTTCTGGCCACCGCCGGCACAGAAATTGAAGCCACGCGCCCCCTTCAATACGGCACGGCGCTGGTATTGATTGTACTGGTTCTGGGTTTAAATTTAATCGCTATCATATGGCGCTCCCGACTGAGGAAGCGCATGCAATAAAAGATATGGATATGGAAAAACCGTTGAAAATGGTTTCAAAGCATTTGAATTTTTATTACGGCGACTTTGAAGCGTTACATGACGTCTCACTTGAATTTTACGAAAAACAGGTCACGGCCCTTATCGGTCCCTCCGGTTGTGGCAAAAGCACGTTTTTAAGATGCATGAACCGAATGAACGACCTTATACCGAACAGTCGTGTAGAGGGACAACTGTTACTCGACGGCGCGGATATTTATGCACCTTCGGTTGATGTGGTGTCCTTACGCAACCGAATCGGCATGGTGTTCCAAAAACCGAATCCCTTTCCCAAGACCATTTTTGAAAATATAGCATATGGTCTGAAGGTAAATGGGATCAGGGACAAAAGCCTTATTAAAGATCGTGTAGAAAAAAGCCTTGTTCAGTCAGCGCTCTGGGATGAGGTTAAAGACAGGCTGAACGATTCGGCGCTCGGCCTGTCCGGCGGGCAGCAACAGCGCCTTTGCATTGCCCGGGCTCTTGCTGTAGAGCCTGAAGTCCTGTTAATGGATGAACCCTGTTCAGCGCTGGATCCCGTCGCGACCCAGAAGATTGAAGAGCTTATCCACGGCTTGAAAAAAGCCTTTACCATTATTATCGTTACACATAACATGCAACAAGCGGCCAGAGTTTCAAACGTCACCGCCTTTTTTTACATCGGCAAGCTCATAGAGGTGAATGATACCGATACGTTATTTACACGGCCGCAACTCAAGCAGACGGAAGACTATATTACCGGCCGTTTTGGTTAGAGGTGAATTTTATGCCCAAACATTTCCATAGAGAACTGGAAAAGTTAAAAAAGAGAATCTTAAGTCTGGGAGCCATGGTGGAGGAACGTGTCTACATGGCAACAAAAGCCATCGAAAATAGAGATTCACACCTTGCCGACAAGATCATAAAGTCCGACTACGAAATTGATGAAATGGAAGTTGATGTCGAAGAAGAATGTTTAAAGATTCTGGCTTTGTATCAACCCGTTGCGGTGGATCTTAGATTTATCACTGCAGTGATCAAGATCAATAATGACCTTGAAAGAATCGCTGATGAAGCCGTGAACATCGCCCGGGGGGTAAAATATATCGCAAAGGGTAAAAAACTGCATTTCGATTTTGACTTTTATTCAATGGCTGAAAAGACCGAAGCCATGCTCAAAAAAAGCTTGGACGCCCTCGTAAACCTGGACGTGGATCTCGCTTTCAAGGTATGCATTCTGGATGATGAAGTTGATAAAATCAACGCGGAAGCCCACCGTATCGTGAAGGATGCCATTAAAGATAATCCGGATCATGTAGAATCTTTTATCAATCTGCTTTTAATCTCCCGTCACCTTGAACGTATTGCAGACCATGCAACAAATATTGCCGAAGAAGTCATTTACCTGATAGAGGGCGAAATTGTACGGCATCGGGAAATTTTATAGTTCATCATAAGCTAAATAATTGAGGGGTCGGGGAGTTTTTTCGACTCAATAGCTCCATGAATAATCAGCGACTCCATCATACAAACTCAACCATAAGGGTTCGTAAAGATAGAACAGAAAATGTGGCTTTAAATAAATAGGTTATATGACTACCCGCTTATCGCATTTTAATTATGAACACAAAATACCGCTGTTCTATCTTAACGATCCCTAATGGTTTCAAACAGTGTATGATTTCGCTGCTGATCATTCATTACGCTATTTTCAAAGATTTATAAGAAAAACACCCTTACTGCTGAAATAATTATGAAGCGTAAGCGCTTTGTACTCACATATCCGCCGAATACTCTGCAAGTATGTGGTCAGGTATATCATCGATGAAACGGGAGGGACGATTCAAGATCATTCCCGAGCCTCTATCATAAACTTGAACCGGATATGTAAAGAACAGATTTTCTTTAGCTCGTGTCGAAGCAACGTACATTAGCCTCAGTTCTTCTTCAAGCTCCTTTTTCCTGTGCAAAGCATGTATGGAAGGAAACCGTCCCTCAAGGGCCCATATAATAAAGACGGAATGCCATTCAAGACCTTTGGCGGAGTGTATTGTTGAAAGAATGAGACGGTCCTCACTCTGATCGTCGGTAAAAAAAGATTCATTGAGACTTGTATTTGGCGGCTCAAGAGCCATATCGGTCAAAAACGGTTCGAGATTTCTGTACCGTTCCATTATGGTTACAAGATGCTCAAGATCTCTTGTACGTTTCGGATGATCATCATATTTTTCTTTTAATATGGGAACATAGTAATTGACAATAGCTTCACCCATTTGGGAAACGGACATGGGTTTTGAATCAATAGTTGAAAAGAGATCTTTTAATCTAGGGATATTTCTTGATCGCCTTGATTTGGGTTTGATTGCAAAAATTCCTGTATATCCTGCTTTTTCAGCCAGGATTGTTTCATAAATATCAATAGCGGTTTTTGGACCGATATTATCTAAAAGGAGAAGTATTCTATACCAGCTTATCCTGTCAAGGGGATTGGAAAGAACTCTGAGATGGGCCAGGACATCCTTAATATGTGCGGATTCCACAAATTTAAAACCACCCACCTTGATGAAGGGAATTCCCTCTCTGGTCAGTTCAATTTCAAGATCAAAGGAATGAAAACTTGCTCTAAAAAGCACTGCGATCTGGTGCAAAGGAATACCCTTACGATAGATCTCTTTAATCTTTTTAACCACAAATAGCGATTGGCTGTTTTCACTCCGGGTATTTACAAGCAACGGTAAGGAACCTCCGGATTTTCGAGTAAAAAGAATTTTTGAATATTTTTGCGTAGCCCGTTCAATAATGACGTTGGTAAGCTTTAATATGGGTTGGACACTGCGATAGTTTTCTTCCAGCCTGATTATTCGAGTGCCGGGAAACACTTCAGGAAACCCCATGATATTTTCAATATTTGCACCCCTGAAAGCATAGATACTTTGTGAATCATCCCCAACAACCATGACATTTTTGTTGATACCGGCAAGAAGATATATGATTTCCGCCTGAATCTTATTGGTATCCTGGTATTCATCAACCATTACATAGTAGTATTTTGAGCAGATTTTGTCACGAACGTCAGAGTGATTTTTCAAAAGCATTTCTAAATAGACCAGAAGGTCGTCATAATCAAAAAAATTATTCTTGGCTTTTTGTTTTCGGTAAGCATTGGAAAGTGCAACCACAGCGTCTATATGAGAAGCAAAATGCGGATAATCATTTAAAACCGCATCTTCAACAGATAGAACTTTGTTCACAGCCCGGCTGAAAATATTGGCCAGAGTTTTTTTTCTGGGGAAAAAACGGTTCTTTGAAAATGGCCCCATTTCTTTTCTCAACATACTGATGAGCTGCTCGGTATCCGTACGGTCTATAATGGAAAAGTCACGATCGAATCCTATTTTGGAAGCATATCTTCGCAGAACCGCATGGGAAAAAGAATGAAAAGTTCCCCCGGAAACCCTTTCACACCTATTGTCAAGCAACTGTGCGGCCCTCTTCAGCATTTCCTGGGATGCTTTGCGCGTAAATGTCAGCAGAAGAATGGAGCCCGGCGATATGCCTTCTTCTACCAGACGTGCAACCCGGTAGGTTAATGTTCTGGTCTTTCCGCTTCCCGCCCCTGCGATGACAAGAAGCGGCCCTTCTTTGAAATTGACGGCTTCCAGTTGGGAAGGATTCAGTGCTTTTTTATAGGGGATGCGAGAATTATTTTTCATTTAGAACATGTAAATAAATGGCTCGGAAATTTTATCCCGTAATAAGCGGGATGAATAAAGCAATTTGTCAGCATTTTGGTTACACTCCATTGAGGTAGCAGTAAAACTGAACATCGAACATCCAACGTTGAACATCGAATAATGATGTCGCTCCGCTCCGCAATTTAATTTCATTTGTTTTTAAAAATCCGATGTGAAACCCTGAATGACTATTTCTTTTTCTTTTCAGCCGTTTTGATACTCGTAACAAAAATCTTAATTAAACGTCTCGGAATTTCTACAACTATATGAAGTCAATAGTCTTTTAATGGCAACCTGTTTGTGCCATCGGAATGGAATACTGGAATACTGGAATGCTGGAATATTGGGGATAAAAGCGGAAAATAAACCATTTAAATTGTAAAAAAACTCCTTTCCTTCAACTTCGTTCAGGACAAGCTCACCCATCATTCCATCATTCCATTATTCCAATTGGGGCGAAGCCCCTAAGTTCTTCTTCTGTTTCCTCTAAAATATCATTTAGTAGTTCAGGTTTTTTAATTAATGTTACCTTCTGAATAAGTTTTAACCATCTTTGGGTCTCCCTAAGTTCTTTTAATGAAATTCTTGCCCTTGTTTTTGTCTTTCATTCAACATTCGATCCGCCGGACAAGTGCTTGCTCGCCTGTGGCGAGTTGGATGTTCGATGTTCATCTTTTTCATAAACCTTCCACAGTCCTTCCGGCGCAAAAAATAACTTAACGCTTATGGGAGCCACCCCGGCACCATCTGCCGGCCTGTCCCGGTATTTTCACAGGGAACTACGGGGCAGGTGGGGCAGGCGGGGCAGGCGGAGTAAAAAAAGCGAACTTAGTTCAAGCAAATTTATCTTTCACAAGGTTAAAGCGTTGTCAACAGTTGTATGGTCTTTTTATATTGTTTTACATATTTTGTTGACTTTTAAAAAAAAGATATATAGTAAATTACAAAAAAGTACTGATTGTGTTAAAAAAATAGTGATCAAGGAGGAAATTTAAATGAAGAAATTAAAAGATCAATTAAAGTCAATAAGCAAATCTCTTACTTCCCTTTCCAAACAAGTTGAAAAGATCACTAAGCAGGTTGATAAACTTCAGGCAAAGAAGGCAGGTTCTGCTCCCAAAAAGACTGCGCCGAAGAAGAAAGTAGCTGCAAAAAAGGCTCCTGCCAAACAGCTAACTGTTATTGACACCATACTAAATGCCATCAAAAAGACCAAGAAAGGAATTACCATCGCCCAGCTTAAAGAAAAAACCCAATTTGATTCAAAACAGCTGAGCAATGCGCTTTATAAACTTACAAAGAAAGGGAAAATTGAAGCAAAGTCACGTGGCCTTTATGTTAAAAAATAACATTTAAGGAATGAATCGAGGAGGTTTTGAATTTTAAGTTCCAAAAACAAGCCTTTAGTATGCCTCATGAGTAAAACCGGACATACTGAAGGCTTTTTAAGTTTTTAACAATAATTTTTTCCGAGGCCCTAAAATCTTAGGATAAATAATTTACTCGCTCCAGGAGTGTAAGCATGTTTAAAAAGCTTTCCGGTTTTTTTATTACAACGCTTTTATTATGTGCGGCTATAACAGTTATTTTATTTTCATGTGCTTTGGTTGATCAAACTGTCCATGGCAACAGAAAAAGTGCTGATGAAAATATCGATGCTTTTGTCAAATGGCCTCATGAAAAAAGCGACCTTCTTCCGGATCCAGTCCTTATATTTGGGAAACTGCCGAATGGTTTCAGGTATGTATTAATGGAAAATCACAGACCCAAAGACAGGGTCAGCATGCACCTGGATGTTCAGGCGGGTTCACTACACGAGTCAGACAATCAACAGGGATTGGCCCATTTCTTGGAGCACATGCTTTTTAACGGCTCAACAAATTTTAAGCCCGGGGAACTGGTAAAATATTTCCAGAATATCGGTATGCAGTTTGGGGCCGATGCAAATGCTCATACCGGGTTTAATGAAACCGTTTATGACATTCTTTTGCCGCAGGGTGACAGGAAAAATCTTAAGAAAGGTCTGACGGTAATCAAAGACTATGCTGAAGGTGCGCTTCTTTTACCGTCGGAGATTGACAGTGAACGGCGGGTGGTTCTGGCCGAAAAGCGAACTCGCGATTCTGCATCATATCGTACATATGTTGCGACATTGAATTTTGAATTTCCTCATGCAAAAATATCTAAAAGACTTCCCATAGGCAAAGAAGAGATACTGAAAAAGACTGACAATAAGCGTTTGAAGGCGTTTTATGATTCCTGGTACAGGCCGGAGAAAATGATCCTTGTAATGGTGGGAGATTTTAATGCCCAATCGGCGATTTCACTAATAAAGGAAAATTTCTCCTCATTATCGTCCCGGGCGCCTCCTATGCCCGAGCCCAATTTTGGAAAAATAAATCACCTGGGAATAAAACCTTTTTATCACCTCGAAAAAGAAGCAGGAAATACAACGACAAGCATCGAAGTTGTGGAAAAGGTTTCCGAGAAACCGGATTCTTTTGCCTTTCAAAGAGGTAGATTGATCGAAAATGTTGCCAATCGCATTGTCCAGGACCGCCTGGATGCTGGGGTCAGAAAAGCAGGCACTCCCTTTACCTCGGCATCCATTCGTTCAGGATATTTTTTAAATCAAATGAAATATGCTGAGATCACAGCCGAGTGCAGCCCGGAAAACTGGAAGAGATCTCTTTCTCTTATCGAACAGATCTTAAGAAAGGCATTGAAATTCGGGTTTACTAAATCAGAATTGGACAGGGTAAAAAAAGATTATCTTTCAGAACTTGATAACGCAGTAAAAAAAGCTTCCACACGCAACAGCCGGCATCTGGCACGAAAGATATTATGGAACCTTAATTCAGACCGAGTTTTTTTGTCGCCCGAACAGAAAAAAGAACTTTTTACTCCCCTTATCAACGCTTTGACCTCACAAAATGTACACGATGCCTTCAAAGAGATCTGGGCGCCGGAACACAGGCTTTTACTTGTAACCGGCAATGCAGAACTGACAGGGACGGATAAGGATTCCCTTTCTCAAATACTTGGAGCTTATTACAAAAGCAAAAAGGTACAAGTATCAAGACCGGCTGAAAAGAAAACCGTGACGTTTCCATATCTTCAGGAACCCGGGAAAAAAGGGTCGATTATCCGGACAAAAAAGATCCCTGACCTCGGAATTGTCCAGGTTGATTTCAAAAACGGTGTCCGTCTTAATCTCAAGAAAACCGATTTTAAGGCCAATCAAGTGCTTATTAATCTTGACTTTGGATCGGGCAGAACTTCCGAACCATTAAAAAAACCAGGCCTTGCTGCGCTGAGCACAAAGATAATTAACGAAAGCGGACTCGGAGCCTTAGACAAAGATGGGCTTGAACGTGCCATGGCAGGAAAAAGCACGGATGTTTTTTTCGATGTTGAGGAAGACCGTTTTTTCTTCAAAGGGGAAACCGTTACCCAAGAAGTACCGCTGTTGTTTCAGCTCCTTTATGCACATCTGGTTGATCCGGGTTTTCGTGAAGATGCTTATACGCTTTCCATGGAACGGTTCAGGCAGGAATATCTGGAACTTTCGGGTTCAATCAATGGCGCCATGGTACTTTCAGGAAACAGTTTTCTTGCCGGAGGAGACAGCCGTTTCGGACTTCCCTCTTATGAAGAATTCAAGCAGTTGACCCTTGAGCATGTCCGGTCTTGGATCGAGGCATCATTAAAGACGGATACCATGGAAGTATCGGTAGTTGGAGATTTTGATATGGATTCCGTCATAAAATTGACCGCTAAATATTTGGGCACCCTTTCCCTGCATACCGAAATCTACAAATCATCAGAGTCAAGATGGCCTGAATTTCCTGTCGGCCAATTTCGAAAGATATCTGTGGTGACAAAAATTCCTAAAGGCATGGTAATCGTCGCCTATCCAACTGAAGATTTATGGAATATAAGCAGGACACGCCGTTTATCCGTATTGGCGGATATTGTTTCGGACAGGCTGCGTGAGCAGATACGTGAAAAGCTTGGCTCCGCATATTCTACATTTGCCTTTAACAGACCGAGCCGGGCTTATCCGGAATATGGGGTTTTTCAAGCAGGAGTTTATATTAATCCTGAAGAAGCAAATATGTTAGTACATAAAGTAAAGAAAATAGTATCCGGCCTTGCTGCTAATGGTGCCACCCAGGATGAATTGCGCCGGGCCTTATTTCCAACCCTTACCAGTATAAAAGAAATGATGCAAAAAAACAGCTACTGGCTTAACACAGTCCTTACGGGTTCTAAAAAACATCCCCAACAGCTCGACTGGAGCCGAACAATAATGAAGGATTATGCTTCTATTACAAAAGAAGAGGTGTCCAATATTGCGAAGAAATACCTGGATAACGGAAAGGCGGCAACGATTATAGTGAAACCTAAGTAGTGCCTAAACGAAAACTGTCTTTTTCGCCAATATCTGCGTCAGACTCAAATTTTAATCCTCGAAATACTCAATGTATGTCTGTGGTTAAAATTTTCGTCTTCCTTGATCTTAACGAAAAATCCTAGTTTTCGTTCGGGCACTAAGTAGTGTCTATCCATAGTTATGGATGGACACTAAGTAGGGTTCAAATTGTTACTCAGTTTAACAAATTCTTCTACAGTAAGTGTCTCAGCTCGCCGAAGAGGATCTATGCCCGACCTTTGAAGTATATTTTTGGCAGTACTTGCATCAATATTCAGTGCGCTTGCCGCAAGCGCGTTTTTAAGAATTTTTCGTCTGTTTCCGAAAGCCGCTTTGATAACACTAAAGAAGAAGGCCTCATCATTAACGGGATATTCTAGTGTTTTTTTAAATCTAAATTCAAGAACTTCGGAATCTACTTTGGGTTTTGGGAAAAAAATAGAAGCTTTAACATCTGCTATTTTTTTTATGTCGGAACAATACCCAAGCATAACTGTGAGTCTTCCATAATCCTTGCAACCGGGTTGTGCAGTAATGCGCTGAGCCAGCTCCTTCTGTAACATAAAAACCGCCCTGGTTAACGCCTCTCTGGATTTAATAAGTTGAACAAGAATCTGGGAAGATATGTTATAGGGAAGGTTGCCCATGATCACCATCTTTTGTCCGACATTTTCTGCCAGCAATTTAATCTCAATCTTCAGTATGTTTTTTTCCATTATAACAACATTTGAAAGATTACTTGCAAGAATCTCTGTTTTCAGAATATCTATAATTTTGCGATCCTTCTCAACCGCAAAAACCTGCTTAACTATGCGGGCTACAGGAATTGTTAACGCACCCAGGCCGGCACCTATTTCCAGAACAACGTCTTCCGGTAAAATTCCGGAACGATTCACAATCATCTCTGCAGTGGTCTGATTCGCCAAAAAATGCTGCCCCAGTTGTTTTTTAGGTCTGATATTATGAAAAACCAGCAGTGTTTTTGGTGAGGTCATAGCTTCATAGACTTTCGCTCAATTGAGTTAAATGATCATATTGACTTCCATAAGTTATTGAGATGTTACCCTGCTGTTTTGCGCGATCGTATGGTTGTAATAATTTTACGCGTTATAAAATATGAGGCAAAACCCGGAAGAATTCCCAATATTATTCCACCGACTACCATTGCCATAGTGACATCCACCCCAAGCTTTAAAAGTTCTAAAACCGATTCGTATTTTGCGTCAAAGGGAGCTGAATAACCGAAAATAAACATTCCTGCCTTGTAACTTCCCAAGTAAAAAAAAGGTGCGGAAATCGGGTTGCAAAACCAGACACCAATGGCAGCGGCGACTTTACTTCCACGCAAAATAAAAGCCAGAGCTACGGCGATAACCGTATGAAACGGCATAGTAGGGGTCATGCCCACAAAAACCCCGATGGCCATACCCATGGCAATATAATGGGGATCACCCTCTAGCTTTTTTACACGCTCAACAAACTCACGAATATTATACTTTTGTAACAGTCGTCCAGTTTTTTTGGAACTATTTTGTTTTTCTGCTTCATTCATCCGGGTACTCATAAGACCTGCAATATCGTAACCGAGTCAAAACTCGACCATGCATTATTCGTTAACAGGAAACTTTCAATTATGTGAGGGGTCGGGGTGTTTTTTCGATTTAATAGCTCCATGAATAATCAGCGACTACATCATACAAACTCATACATAAGGGTTCGTAAAGATAGAACAGAAAATATGGCTCTAAATAAATAGCGTATATAGCTATCCGCTTAAAGCATTTTAATTACGAACACAAAATACCGCTGTTCTTTCTTAACGATCCCTAATGTATTCAAACAGTGTATGATTTCGCTGCTGATCATTCATTACGCTATTTTAAAAGCTTTATAAGAAAAACACCCCGACTGCTGAATTATGTGTCTTTGTTCAATCATGATCAAATTATCACGAAAGGTTCTTATTTTCAATGCTTTATTACTATATACTCATGCTTTGTGTTTTTTTATCTTCTGAATCTATCATAAAAATTGTATAACTTGACTTTTTATATATTATCAAATAATTTTAATATTGATATTTTGCTTATACTAGTCATCTTTTCATTCCAACCCGGATATTTCACGAGTGCGAGGCGTTCATTACTAAGTAAAAGGCCTCTCGAAAATTTTCATGAAATATTCGGGCTAACCGTCATATAAGGAGGATCACATGGCAAAGAGAAAAGGCAAATCTGTAAGTTTTGATGCAATGGTAAAGTTCTTCCTCCAGTATTACAATATTCCGAGCCGGAAAGATATCGACAAACTCATGGCCAAAATGGATCGTCTGGAAATGCTCATCAAGTCCTCTGAAATGACCGGCAAAGGCGGCGCTATTTCCGGTGTAAAAGCCTCCAAAAGCAGGGCATTAACCGGCAGAACCGTAATGACTTCTACAGACAGGGCGCTGGAGGTAATTAAACGATTCAGAAAGGGTGTAGGGTTTGCCGATATTCAAGCAAGAACAGGTTTTGAAGATAAAAAACTTCGAAATATTATTTATCGTCTGCATAAAATGGGCAAAATTGTGCGCAAAAGTCGCGGCCTGTATATCGCTGCTTAGCCTCTTAGGGATTGCCCATTGTCGATTGAAGATTGAGAACTTGATGAATAATCAAGGGGTTGATGATTCCTTGACAGTTTGGTGGGGCTGAACTATTGGGGAAAAAACAACATATTTTAGGCATTTTTAATTAAGGGTTTAGTTATGAGTACACTTTTGGATCACAACAACTCCGACATCAAAGAAGGAGATCGTGTTTTCGGCTATTTTATACGGCAGATCGCAGAACTTAAAGAAATCGGAGCATTTCTTTATCTACTTGAACATACCCTAACCGGCGCCCGGCATACTCACATCAGCAACAAAGACAAAGAAAATACATTCAGCTTAGCCTTTAAGACAGTTCCTTCTGATTCAACCGGTGTTGCTCATATTCTTGAACATATCGTTTTATGCGGTTCTAATAAATTTCCCGTGAGAGATCCGTTCTTTTCCATGCTTAGAAGGAGTTTGAGTACTTTCATGAATGCCTTTACTTCATCGGACTGGACCATGTATCCTTTTTCCACTCAGAACCAAACAGATTTTTTTAACCTCATGGATGTTTATCTGGATGCTGCTTTTTACCCCAACCTTGAGGAACTTAGCTTCAAGCAGGAGGGACACCGCCTGGAAATAGAAGATGGCGCCAAAGATTCTGATTTGGTGAAACTGGTTTATAAAGGCGTTGTATACAACGAAATGAAAGGCGCCATGTCGTCGCCGAACCAGGTAATGGTTCGATCCATTTTAAATGCTCTTTATCCTGAAACAACATACAG
The DNA here is from genome assembly GCA_964492995.1 of uncultured Desulfobacteraceae bacterium. Taxonomy (GTDB): domain Bacteria; phylum Desulfobacterota; class Desulfobacteria; order Desulfobacterales; family UBA11574; genus S5133MH16. The sequence continues at coordinate 35,937 of CAZBOB010000022.1, forward strand.
CTACAACTCGGGCGGAGATCCTGCGGTCATTCCTGAATTGACATATGGTCAACTTAAGGCTTTTCATCGCCGGCATTATCATCCCAGCAACGCTTTTTTTTATACCTATGGAGACCTGCCTTTAAGAGACCATCTCAAATTTATCGACGAAAAAATTTTTAAGCATTTTGAAAGCATGGATCCAAAAACCGATGTTCCTTCCCAGCACCGCTGGAGCACGCCGAGAAAGAAGACATATTCTTATCCATTGGACAAAAATGAAGATCCATCAAAAAAATGTCAGGTTTGTGTGGCATGGCTCACCGCCGATATCAAAGATCCTTTTGAGGTTTTGATTTTAACCCTGCTCGGCCAAATTCTTCTTGGGAATTCCGCATCTCCCCTGCGCAAGGCACTGATAGATTCGAATCTCGGAACCGCCCTTTGTGACGGAACCGGCTTTGATGCCAACAACAGAGACACCATGTTTGTCTGCGGCTTGAAAGATGTTCAGGAATCTGCTGCTGATAAAATCGAAACCATAGTATTTGATGTTTTGGAGGATCTTTCGAAAAACGGCATCGATAAAAAAATGATTGAATCCGCCATTCATCAGCTAGAGTTCCATCGTAAAGAGGTAACAAACACACCTTATCCATACGGCATCAAGTTGCTGCTGACATTTGCCGGGAACTGGTTTCATGGAGGTGATCCCGTAAGAATTTTGCAGTTCGATGCCGATATTCAACGGCTTCGGAATGAGATTTCTAAAGGTCCATTCCTTGAGAACCGGATTAGAAAGTATTTCTTGGACAATACGCACCGGGTGCTTCTTTCTCTTGTTCCTGACCGGTTCATGGAACAGAAAGAAAGCCATCGAGTCACCTCAGAACTCGAACGGATCCGTGCTGAAATGACACCATCCGAATTTGAAAAAATAAAAGAGGATACCAAAGCTTTAAAACGAATCCAGGAAGATAAAGAGGATGTTTCCTGTCTTCCCACATTGGCTCTTGAAGAAATTACCCCCACGGTTCAAATTGTAAAAGCATCAACTTCTTATGACACAGTTCCGGCCACTTGTTATCAGCAATCAACCTCCGGTATTTTTTATTTTTTGGGAGTTGCCGGAAGCGGGTTACTGCAAAAAAAACTGGTCCCCCTAGTCCCTTTTTTCTGTTATGCCTTTTCCAGGATCGGTACCGTCATACATGACTATACAGAAATGGCACAGCGTATTGATGCCTATACGGGCGGTATCGGATTATCGTGTCATGCCCGTACCGGTTTTGACGATGCAGGAGGTTGTATACCCCTTGTTGCTTTTAACGGAAAGTGCCTCGTTCGCAACCAGGATCAACTATTTGACATCATTGAAGAACTTTTGTTTAAATTCGATTTTTCAGATTTGGTTCGTTTAAGAAGCCTTTTTTTGGAATACCGTGCAGGCCTGGAATCGGCGATTGTGGAAAACGGCCACAGGTTGGCTATGTCCACGGCATCAAGAAATTTTTCTCCAGCAAGTGCACTTAACGAAGCCTGGCACGGGATTCAACAGCTTCAGACCATAAAGACGATAACCGACGACCTTACAGACGAAAAACTGAAATCCGTCTCTGAAAAACTTTCCGTTATCAGTAAAATCCTTTTTACAAGTAACAACCTTAAAATGGCGCTGGTTGGTGAAGAACATTCGATTTCAACAGCTTTTTCAGCCACAGCATCAATACAAAATTTACTTGAACAAGGGCAGGAATCATTAAAGACGGGACATGGATTTGTAGCGCCGGAAATCGATTGTGATGATCAAATCCCCAGGGAAGGGTGGAGCACATCGTCATCAGTTTCATTTGTCGCCAAGACTTTTGAGACGGTTCGCCTGGGACATGAACATGCGCCGGCCTTATCCGTGATAAGCAAAATACTTAGATCCTTGTATCTACATCGCGAGATTCGGGAAAAAGGCGGGGCATATGGGGGATTTGCCGTGTACAATACTGAAAACGGACTGTTTTGCTTGGGTTCTTACAGGGATCCGCATATCGTTTCTACGCTGAGAACATACGATAATGCCCGGGTTTTTATAAGATCCGGAAACTACAGCGATGAAGACATCAAAGAGGCAATCCTCCAGGTGTGCTCTGATATTGACAAACCCGATCCACCGGGGACCGCAGCCAGAAAGGCTTTTTTAAGGAAGATCGTTTTCTTGTCGGACGACATCCGTGAACAATTCAAGCAAAAACTTCTTACTCTGACCCGTAATCAGATCATTAATATTGCCGAAAAATATTTCGATGACAACAACGAAAAACAGGCGGTAGCAGTGATATCGAATGAAGACAGATTGAATGCGGCAAACAAGGAGCTTGCGAACAACCCTCTAAAACTATTCAGGATCTAGGTTTAAGTTTTTGATTATGAAAGTAGATGGTAAGGATCTTCGGCCCATTTGGCTCGATTCGGATTTAAATGTTATAAAAATTATCGACCAGAGACGTCTTCCCCATGAATTTGTAATTGCGGATCTTAAAACCGTTGATGATGTTATCACGGCCATCACGGAGATGTATGTAAGAGGCGCGCCCTTAATAGGGGTGACGGCTGCATACGGAGTATATCTTGCCGCCTTGAATTCACCGGTTAAAACCGTTGGGAATAACTACCTGATAGAACAATGCAAAAGGTTAAAAGCGGCCAGACCCACGGCTGTTAATCTTGCCTGGGCTGTGGATAAAGTTTTATCTGAAGTGTTAACACTAAACAACGCCTCAAAAAAAATTAGTATGGCACGTAAGGAAGCCGAAAAGATTGCCGAGGCAGAAGCTGAAAACTGCCGAAAAATCGGTGAACACGGATTAAGCCTGATTCATGAAATCAGCCTCAAAAAACAAGGCGATACAGTTAATCTGCTTACCCATTGCAATGCCGGATGGCTGGCCTGTATCGAGTATGGCACGGCTACGGCGCCGATCTATGCTGCATTTAATAACGGAATAGATGTACATGTATGGGTTGACGAAACCAGACCCCTCAACCAGGGTGCAAGGCTGACGGCATGGGAACTTGGTAAACATGGTGTCAAACACACGGTCATAACAGACAATGCCGGCGGCCATCTCATGCAGCACGGTATGGTTGATATGGTTATCGTCGGTACCGACAGAACAACATTCACAGGAGATGTTGCCAATAAAATCGGAACGTATCTCAAGGCCCTTGCGGCAAAGGATAACAACATACCTTTCTATGTTGCCCTGCCATCGAGCACTTTCGATTGGAAGATAAAAGATGGAATAAAAGAGATACCCATAGAAGAGCGCAATCCGGATGAAATAAGGTATGTCCAGGGACTGGACCGGGGGACTATCAGAAGTGTTTTAATTCCTCCGAAAGAAAGTCCGGCTGCCAATTTTGCCTTTGATGTCACACCGGCAAAACTTGTTACCGGTTTTATAACTGAAAGGGGGGTCTGTAAGGCATCAGAAAAAGATATACTCGGTCTGTTTCCTGAAAAGAAAGTATCAATTTAGCTTTACCAAATAACAAGGCCAATTCTAACGCTTATTTTTTTTCTGCCATGGATAGGTAACCCGCGAGTGGGATGTGGCCTCTAGAGAATCAGTCAATGTCTCTACAATCTTTGCGATTTTACGGGTAGAGAGGTTACATTCGTCGAACTGACCATCAGCAATTCGTTTTACAATATTGAGGAGAATCATTTTCTCGATCTTCTCTCGTGTGGTCGACTCCATGGATCTGAAAGTGGCTTCTACCGAATCCACTATCATCAATATTGCGGCTTCAAGACTTTGGGGCTTTGGTCCCGAATACCGGAAATTCTCCCTGCGGGGTTTTGACTCGGGGTTTGCCTCCACGGCTTTGTTGTAAAAATACTCTACAATCAGCGTACCGTGATGCTGTCTGATAAAGTCCACAATAACTTCGGGCAGCCCCATTTTCCTCGCAATTTGTTCGCCATATTTTACATGATTGATTATGATTTGTGCACTCTCTTGCGGGTCCAAATTATCATGAGGATTCTCGCCACTGGATTGATTCTCCGAAAAAAACATGGGATCAGCCATTTTCCCTATATCATGATAATAAGCACCTATTCTCAGTAAGAGAGTGTTTGCACCCACTGCCTCTCCCACGGCTTGAGCCAGGAATGCCATTGTCATGCTATGTTGATAAGTTGCTGGGATTTTGGCGAAAAGGTCTTTCAAAAGGGGATGTTGAAGGTCGGAATACTTTGTAAGTTTGAAGTTGGAAGTGGCACGCCAACTCATCTCCAATATCGGCAATAGGATTAATGCCATAGGTCCTGCCAGAACGCCGCCCACAAAAGCCCAGCCCAGGCAATCGGACAAACGCTTGTCGAGGGCCATTGCCTGGAAAAAGGTCCAAATTTCGTGCCAGTTCCCCATAAGAGGAGCGATGTTTTCCCACTTTGTAGAATAAGCCAAAAGTATTCCCACATTGATAATTCCGACGACGAATGACGGAAGTAGAATATGAATTCGTTTTTGTATCTTGGAACAGAGCAAGATAGCGGTCAAACCACCTAAAGTGAAGAAAAGAAGTATCTCAAAGGTGCGGGTTGAAAATAGTGTTAGCAATATTGCTCCAATTATCGTAGACCAGGTAGCTGCGATTCTTCCATAGTTTAGAAGAACGACCAGGAACGGAAGCAAGGCAAAAGGAACAAAATAGAGGGGAAAAGGAGTGAACAAGAGGCACGATTTGAAAAGAAAAATGCTAATGATCAATAGAGAAAGGAGAGGCCGGTAAGGCAGTGTCTTCTGACGTTCTGTGTCAATGATTTTCAAAAAAAACCTGTCATGGAACACGACGATTAGCAGTATCACAATAAGTATCCAAGGGGTATTTCCATAAAGGTTCTTTTTAGCAAACTCACCATGAGAAACGATCAGCAATAAATCCTCTTCGCTTAGCACTTTTCGAAACGGGACAAGGACATCCCCTGGTTTGTAATGTATGACTTTGGAGGGATAACGCCTGACTATCTCTTGGATCCTCCTGTCATTTTCCTTTTGGTCGTACTTCAAAGTCGGCGGGAGAGTGGATAGTGATATCTTTATAACAGGGTCCAAGACTTCTTCATGGACTTGCCAAAACAGTTGAGTGACTTTATCTTGTAGCATGAAACGAGCCTGCTCAAGGGTAATGACTTCCTCAACGGGATGGGCCACAATCCCCTTGGGTTTAGAATAAAGTACCTCAATTATGTTTTTACCACGATATGGCTCTGGATCTTCTACAATGATATTTTGGAGAATGATTTCTTCGAAAGCCAGGATGCCATTCAAAAGGCTCGTCAGATTTCTGTAGCCAAGCAATTTGTCTGCCTCATCCAGGCTGATCTCCAGTCCGAACTCTTCGTACACATACGCTACCAGTTTCTGCCCCATAGGAAGTTTTTGTTTTTGAAGAAATAAAACCTCTTTTATTAGGTCATCCATTCTTGTTTTTACTTTCTCGGCAATACCTGGGAGATAGGTATACAAAGGAACATACCGGGAAAGGGCTATATGGCGCCTACCTCTTAGCGCCTTATCTTGATCAAAAGTAAAGGATCCTTGGGACCGAACGGTGAAAGGAACAACCTCGCCGAGTTTGGGTGGCACGGCAATAAAGTAGACATACTCAACGTAGGATGCAAATAAGACCGCAAGCACAAGGATGCTGTTGAGTATCAGTCTCATCTTGGTTTCATTTGACTATATAGTTTAAAGGCAATTTAAAAACATTATGAAAGCAGATAAAAAGAAAAAATCGAATTGTGCACTACTTTCAACCTAACCGCAAAACATGAAAACCGACGATAATCTGCCAAAGTTACGGTGCAGATATCAAAAACAAACCCGTGAGTCAACCCGCAAAAAATCGCTCAACTTAGGTCGTATAACGATACAAAATTTAAAAGAGGTTAGAGCGTTGCTTTATGTTAGGTATTTTTAATGGGTTTTTGTAAAGTTTGTAGCCCGATGTTGCTATTCCCCGGTCCCTTGGCTTTGACCGGAAAAACCTCTTAAAAAGCTGCATTCTGTAGATTCACAAAATTTCAATAGACCTGTTGATAGACTTTGATGGTCACGCTTTAAATGAAAGTTAAGCCAAGATGGGGTATTGTTAAGCTCCCACATCCTTGGCGGCACACATCCGACCATCATCTGTTCACTTTCTCCTGAAAATGCCAAACGCCTGTAAGCTCTGACCCAGACACATTGTCGTTCAGGGAAAATCTCACATCTACCGTCTCTGCTGCCGCCGCAGGCCCCATTTCTTGTATGCTTCGGACATTGAGATTCCGGACAAAGAAAGGCCACATGTTGAATTCCGCAATCTCCGCATTGCTGACACCCCAGTAGAAGCTTCTTTATGAAACTTTCAAACTGGTGGACCATTTGTTTGGCGCCCGGACGACCATCGAGCCAGCCACAAAACTTGCTGAAAAATGGAGCGGCTTTGGATTCAAAAGAAAAAAAACCCGCATGTAAGGATTTAAGCATTTGAAAATGTATTTTTTCGCAAACCCCCAATAGAGGCGGTTTTTTCCCGAACTCCGGTATCGGCAAATCACATATAGAATCCTTTGGAAAGACATAAAACCCTCTGAAAATTGGAAATTCGAACTCGGCCAGGAACTCCTTCCAGCGATGTTCAATTTCCTGCATACGATTCAGGATACGACCCGCCACGTTAAAATTATGATGGATACCGCCGATGTGCATCCCTCGATAGCCCAATCCTTTCAGTATGGCACCCAGCTTTGCAATCCGTTCAACAGCCTTTTTACGTCCCTGTTTCGAATCGCGCCATTCAACTTCAACCTGTTTCAGCAGCTTATCGGTAACTAATGCGCCCGGCACTGCTTTTTGATTCATAATCCTTGCCGCTCTGGGAGTCAAAACATAAGTGGAACCGAACACGGGAATATCTATTCCGGCCAATTTTAAAATGCTGATCAATTCGGCAAATTTATATGCGTCATATCCCAATTGAGTGATTACGAATTGTGCACCGGCGGCAATTTTTCGGCAAACCTTGGCATATTGGGCAAAGCATTCGGCTTCGGTGTATTTAAATGGTGAAACCGCGCATCCCGAAAAAAATTCGTCAGGATCACCGGATTCGTTAATTCTTTGACTGAGCTGCTTCAACATCATGAGCAAATTCACAGAATCCAGATCGAATACCGGTGCCCCTTGACCACCGAATCCCTTACCGGTGTAATCTCCTGTAAGCGCCAGCAGATTTTTCATGCCCATCATGGCAAGTTGTAACGCCCGGCTTTCCATACCGACCCTATTGAGGTCCCGGCAGGTAAAGTGCACAATAACGTCCATTCCTACTTTAAAAATCTCGTATCCGATAACATCCGGACTCAGTGAGGGGTTCCCTCCCGGATTATCTGTTATTGAAACTGCTGAAATTCGTCCGTCGGAAAACGAATCTTTAGCAATTCCCATAACCGTGTCAACGGATCTACCGATCGATTCTTTTCCGGGAACCAGCTCAAGGGTAATGATAAAATTATCTGTATCTAGAAGATCGGTTTGAAATACACGCAGCATAAAAACCTCCTTCTATTTTATCTTGGTTTTGGTGATCAGTTCTTGTGAACAAAAGCCGATCACCGTTTGATACCCTTTGACTTACCCCAATATCGCATTGAGATCCTCCTCCGGTGTCTTAATGGGCATGATATTAAATTTTTCCACCAGTACCTTGAGGACGTTGGGAGAAACAAAGGCAGGTAGGCTGGGTCCCAGGCGGATGTTTTTCACGCCGAGGTAAAGCAGCGTCAGTAAGATGGCGCATGCTTTTTGTTCATACCAAGATAAAATCATGGAAAGTGGCAAATCGTTGACACTGCAGTTGAACGCATTGGCGAGTGCGACCGCAATCTGAATCGCTGAATAAGCATCGTTGCACTGCCCTATATCCAGCAATCTTGGAATTCCACCGATGTCTCCCAAGTCTTTGTCGAAAAACCGGAATTTGCCACAGGCCAAGGTTAAAACAACACAGTCATCAGGCACCTGCTCAACAAACCGGGTATAGTAGTCTCGTCCGGGTTTGGCGCCATCACATCCACCCACCAGGAAAAAATGGCGAATCTCTTTGCTTTTCACCGCTTCGATAATTTTGTCGGCCACACCCATCACCGCATTATGGCCGAAACCAACCATCACCTTTTTACCGTTTTGATCTTCCGAAAAACCGGGAAGCTCCAGTGCTTTTTCAATGACCGGAGTAAAATTTTTGTCAGCAATATGCCGCACCCCGGGCCAGCCCACAAGACCGGTGGTGAAAATATGATCTTTATAAGAATCCCTTGGTTTTTGGATACAGTTTGTGGTCATAAGAATTGCGCCGGGAAATTTATCAAACTCTTTGGCCTGATTTTGCCAGGCAGTGCCGTAATGCCCGTAAAAATGCGGATACTTCTTAAGTTCCGGATAGCCGTGACAGGGCAGCATCTCCCCATGGGTATATACATATATTCCTTTGTCCTTACTTTGCTTGAGAATATCCTCAATATCCTTTAAATCATGACCGGAAACCAAAATCGCCTTTCCCTTTTTGGCGCCCAGCGGCACCGGAGTCGGTACTGGATGACCATATACACCGGTATTGGCTGTATCCAGCAGTTCCATGGCCTTGAAATTAATTTCACCACATTTCATGACAAATCCGATGTAATCCTCGACCGAAAGGCCTTTATCCAGCGTGGCTGCCATTACCTCATGCACGAAAGCATAAACCGCATCATCTTCCCGGCCCAAAATGGCAGCGTGGTCCGCATAAGCAGCCAGGCCTTTGAGCCCGTAGATAAGCAGCTCTCTTAGAGATAGGATATCTTGATCCATTGCAGGATCTGACTTGACACCCACCTGCTCGCCCTGATTTACCAGCGCTTCTTTAGTTGCCTCCGGGATAAAGGTTGCAGGGCCTTCTGTAAAATCGACCTTACCTCCGGCTGCTGTGACTTTTTCCTTAAGGTCGTCTCGCCGCCTCACCGTCTCATTGATCAGCCTGACAAAGCGATTGGAATCAAAATCAACATTTGTTAAGGTTGAAAAAATCGCTTCACAAGCAAAATGGTTGAGTTTGTTATCATTGATGCCAACCTTGCGGCCTTCCACCGCAACCTGAGACAGCCCTTTAACCGCATAGATCAACAGATCCTGCAACGCTGCCACATCCGGCTGTTTGCCGCATACACCAATTTTGGTACAGCCTTCTCCTTTTGATGTCTGTTCACACTGAAAACAAAACATAAGTTGCCTCCTTTCAACGGGTATCTGAGAGACCTTTGCAAAACGCCCCCTTTTGTCCAATCCCTGCGTCAGGCGAAAATTTTAACCCGCCACCGAACTTTGGTGGGTTAATCCTCAAAATACTATATGTATTCCTGTGGTTAAAATTTTTGCCTTTCTTGGCCTTGAACAAAATTGAACATTTTTCAAAGTTCTCTATCTGAAAATTTTAACGTTGGCTCAAAAATAACAGACTAAAAATGAAAATACCTTGATTTAAGTCAAAAATAACAAAAAAATATTGTTCTGAGTGAAATTCTGAATCAGCTTAGAAAGAGTTTTATACCTGCAGAGCTCCGCCTCAAATTATTTGAGGCGGAACTCTTGATATTAAACATCTCGGAAATTCTACAATTTATTGAAAATACAGGTATTTTTTAGACTTATATTTTTAATTCGGACATGGCACCAGTGAAATAGAAAAAAAGTTTCACCCCAGTACCATCTGCTGGCCTGTCCCGGTACTTCCACGGGGAGCTACGGGGCAGTTAATCCGTGGAAAGTCAAGAAAAATTTTGGGGTATGTTAGGCC